>NZ_JBMNDO010000077.1:0-38585 GCF_052542855.1 Streptomyces sp. SAS_281 | reverse complement strand
CCCGGACCTCCGAGAGGTCCGGGCCCGCCGCGTTTCAGGCCGGCGCCGGGACCGTGAGGCGGCCGTCCAGCATCGTGACCGTCCGGTCCACGCGGTCCAGGTGGGTGCGGTCGTGCGTGACCAGAACCGTCGCCGTGGACCGCTGCCGGGTCAGCGTCACCAGCAGGTCCAGGACGGCCGCGCCGCGCTCGTGGTCGAGGGCGCTGGTCGGCTCGTCCACGAGGAGCAGGGCCGGGTCGTTCATCAGGGCCCGGGCGATGTTGATCCGCTGGCGCTGTCCGCCGGAGAGCTGGTGGGGCCTGCGGCCGGCCTGCCCGGCGAGGCCGACCGCGTCGAGCAGGCCGAGTGCCCGGGTCCGGGCGGTCCCGGCCCGGCCGCCCGAGAGGTGCGTCATGACCTGGAGCTGCTCGACGGCGGTGAGGGACGGGAGCAGGTTGGGCTGCTGGAAGACGATGCCGACGCGCTCCCGGCGCAGCGCCGCCTTCTCCGCGCGCCCGAGCCCCGTGGTGTCCGTACCGGCGACGACGACCGCGCCGTCGTCCGGGGCGACCAGGGTCGCGGCCACCGCGAGGAGGCTGGACTTGCCGGAGCCGGACGGGCCGACGACGGCGGTGAGGGTGCCGGCGGGCACGTCGAGCGCGACGCGGTCCAGCGCGGTGAGGCGCCCGTCGCCGTCCGGGTAGGTGAGGGTGACATTGGTGAGCGTGAGGGTCATCGGGCACTCCCGAGCGCGGTGAGCGGGTCGACGGCGGTGATCCGCCGGATGGACAGGGCGGCCCCGGCCGCGCCGAGGGCGATCATCACGGCGGCCGGGACGAGGACCGTCGCCGCGTCCAGGACGAACGGCACGGACCCGCCGGAGACCAGGGCGCCGGTGCCGGAGGCGAGGGCCGTGCCCAGACCCGTACCGAGGGCGAGCATCACGACGGCCTGTCCGAGCGCGTCCCGCAGCAGATAGGGGGTGGAGGCGCCCAGCGCCTTGAGCACGGCGACGTCACCGCTGCGCTGGATCGTCCAGACGGTGAAGAACGCGCCGATGACCAGGGCCGAGATGGCGAAGAGGAAGCCGCGCATCAGCTGGAGGGAGCCGTTCTCGGCCTGGTAGGAGCCGATGGCGGTCAGGGAGTCGTCCAGCGAGAGCGTGCGGGTGCCCGCCGCCCGGTCGCCGGCGGCCGGATCCGCGCCGCCGCCGGTGGTCAGAGCGATCACGGTGGCGCGCCCTTCCTCCTTTCCCGACCGCCGCCAGTCGGCGAGGTCGGTCCACACGACCGGGGTGTGGCTGTACGAGGCGTCGCCCGCGACGGCGGCCACGGTGGCCTCCGTCCCGCCGAGGGTCAGCCGGTCGCCGGGGCGCACGCCCAGCTCGTCGGCGCCGCCGCGCGAGAGCACCACCTCGCCGGGGCCGACCCGGGCGGGCGCCAGGCCGCTGCCGGGCTCGACGCCGAACGCGGAGACGGCGGCGGTGCGTTCCCCCGTACCGGCGGTGGCGTTCAGGGTGCGGATGCCGAGCGGGTGCGCGGACTCCACGCCGGGCTGCCGGGCCCATGCGCGTACGGCGTCCTCGCCGACGGACGAGTCGGTGAAGGACACCGACCGGCCGTCCGGCGGGGCGGCGAACGCGAGGTGGTCGGCGTCCAGGCCGGTGACGGCCGAGGTGTTCTCCCGGGCCAGCCCGGCGGTCAGGCCGGACAGCAGGCCCACGAGCAGGGTGATCAGCACGATCACCGTGCCCATGAGCGCGAACCGGCCCTTGGCGAACCGTAGGTCTCTCCATGCGACGAACATGGATCCAGCGTCGTTTCCCCCCGCTCCGGAAACATCGCCCCCGGGCTGGTGACGACATCAACCTTTCGGTTGACCGGCCCGGGGCGGCCCGCGCCTACGCTGGATCCATCATGGAAACGCGTGTCCACCCCCCGGTCGCCGCCGCGCTGCGGCTGTGTCTGCACGGGCTGCTGCTCGGCCTGCTGACGCTCGCCGCCGTCAAGGCCGTCGCCGACGGCGGCCCGCACCCCGGCGCCGTGACGGCGGTCGCCGCCGCGCTGGCGGCGGTGTACGTGGCGGGCGCGGCGGCCCCGTCCGTGCAGCCGGGGACCCGGGCGGGCGCGGGGTGGCTGGCGGTGCTCGGGGTGCTGTGGGCGGCGCTGCTGGTGCTGTCACCGGACGCGCTGTGGGTGGCCTTCCCGCTCTACTTCCTCCAGCTGCATCTGCTGCCGACGCGCTGGGGCCTGCCCGCCGTGGCGGTGACGGCGGTCGCCGCCATCGCGAGCTTCCTGCTGCACGGGCAGGCGGTCACGCCCGGCACGTTCATCGGTCCGCTGCTCGGCGCGGCCGTCGCCGTCGCCACGGTCCTCGGTTACGAGGCGCTGTTCCGGGAGAGCGAACGGCGCCGCGAGCTCATCGATGAGCTGGTCGCGACCCGTGCGGAGCTGGCCGAGGCCGAGCGCGCCGCCGGGACTCTCGCGGAGCGGGAGCGGCTGGCCCGGGAGATCCACGACACCCTCGCGCAGGGCCTGTCCTCCATCCAGTTGCTGCTGCGCGCCGCCGAACGCGCGCTGCCCGGGGACGCCCCGGCCGCCGCCCATGTGCACCGGGCGCGCGAGGCGGCGCAGGACAACCTGGCCGAGGCGCGCCGCTTCGTCCGCGCGCTGACCCCGCCGGACCTGGCGAACGGGTCTCTGACGGCGGCCCTGGAACGGCTGTCCGCACGCTCCACGACGCCCGCGCTCACGGTGCGGTTCGCGGTCAGCGGCTCACCGGTGGAGCTGCCGACGCCGTACGAGGTGGCGTTGCTGAGGACCGCCCAGTCGGCGCTGGCCAACACGGTGCGGCACGCCGGGGCGGGACGGGCCGAGATCACGCTGAGCTTCATGGACACCTCGGTGTCGCTGGACGTGGTGGACGACGGACGCGGCTTCGCGCAGGACGCCCCGGCGGCCGGCGCCACGGAGTCCGGCGGCTTCGGGCTGCCCGCGATGCGCTCCCGGGCCCGGTCGCTCGGCGGCACCCTGAGCGTCGAGTCGGCGCCCGGCCAGGGCACCGCCGTCGCGCTGACCCTGCCGCTGCCGGTGGGCCGGGCCGGGCGGGAGGCGGCATGAGCACGACGCCCGTCCGGCTGCTGCTCGCCGACGACCATCCGGTGGTACGGGCGGGGCTGCGGGCCGTCCTGGACACCGAGCCGGACTTCCGGGTCGTCGCGGAGGCCGCCACCGCCGAGGAAGCGGTCGCCCGGGCGGCGGCGGGCGGGCTGGACGTGGTGCTGATGGACCTCCAGTTCGGCTCCGGGATGCACGGCTCGCAGGCGACCGCCGCGATCACGGCGGCGCCGGACGCGCCCCGGGTGCTGATCCTGACGACGTACGACAGCGACGCGGACATCCTGGCGGCGGTCGAGGCGGGGGCGGCGGGCTATCTGCTGAAGGACGCGCCGCCCGAGGAGCTGGCGGCGGCGGTCCGTACGGCGGCGGCCGGGCGTTCGGCGCTGGCCCCGGCCGTCGCGCACCGGCTGATGGACCGCATGCGCACCCCTGCCCAGGCGCTCACCAAGCGCGAGCTCGAGGTGTTGCGGCTGGTCGGCGAGGGCCTGTCGAACGCGGAGATCAGCAAGCGGCTGTTCCTCAGCCAGGCGACCGTGAAGTCCCACCTGGTGCACATCTACGCCAAGCTGGGGGTCGACTCGCGCACGGCCGCCGTGGCGGCGGCGACGGCCCGCAGGCTCATCCGCCGCTGACCACGGCCTGCGCTGCCCGGTCAGCGCTGCGGCGGCTCGCCGAAGAGGTCGACGGCGACCCGGACGTCCCGCAGGGCCGCGGCCAGCGCGCTGACCGAGCCGATCGCCCCCGCGATCAGCAGCAGCGAGCGGCGCAGCCGGGGAATCTCGGGCGCACCGCTGCGCGCCATCGCGTCCAGCGCCGCGAGCTCGTCCTCGGCGATGGCGCGGTCGGGGAACCGTCCTGGGTGGCCGGCCAGGGCCCGCCGGAGCCGGGAGACCGCCGTACGGAGCTCCACCACTCTGGGGTCCTCACCGCTGCCGGTCACCCGCTCCTGCCCGACGCTCTTCAACAAAGCTCCCCCTCGCACGTCCTTGTGCCGGTGTCGTTCCCGCCGATCCCCGGACCGTGGTCAAGTGTCCCGGGGTGCGGGCAAGTTAACGCCATAAAAGGTGCCGGGCGCCACTCCGCGTGCGTAACACACGCCATAGAGGTACGAGGCGGTGGGCGGGAGCGGCCGCCGTGCGGTATCCAGGCGGCATGACACACGCACAGATCGCCGGACTGCTGCTCGCCGCGGGCGGGGGCCGCCGGCTCGGCGGACGCCCGAAAGCCCTGCTGGGACACCGTGGCGGACTGCTCGTCGAACACGCGGTGCGCACGCTGCGCGCGGGCGGCTGCGGCCCGGTCCACGTGGTGCTCGGCGCCTCGGCCGACGAGGTCGCCGCCCGGGCGGAGCTGGACGGCTGCGCCGTGAGCGTCAACCCGGAGTGGACCGAGGGCATGGGCTCCTCGCTGCGGACGGGGCTGGACGCGCTCGCGGGGACGGGCGCGGACGCGGCGCTCGTCCTGCTGGTCGACCAGCCGGGCATCGGGGCGGAGGCGGTGGCCCGGGTGGGTGCGGCGTACCGGGACCGGACGAGCCTGGCGGCGGCCTCGTACGCGGGGGAACGCGGGCATCCGGTGCTGTTCGGGGCGGACCGGTGGGCGGACATCGCGGCGGGCGCGGTGGGCAACCAGGGGGCGCGGGCCTATCTGCGGGCGCACCGGGAGGCGTTGACGCTCGTGGAATGCGGCGATGTGGCACAGGCGTACGACATCGACACTCCGGGGGACCTTTCGCACCTGGAGTGAACGCCCTGGCACGCTGCGCCGACACCCCGGCTGTTCTGTCGACCCGAAGAATCTCGACATCAACAAACCATTGAACTTCCACCATGAGGAAACTACTATCCACTGATCAGAAGCCCTCTGCACCTCAGACGGCGGCCACAGCCGTATCCCGGAGCCCTGGCACGCCGTGCCGAATCGGGCGGCCCGGCGGCCGTGACGCCGTCCGCACCGCCCGCTGAAGGAGTGACAGCTCATGTCCGCACCAGCGCCGTCCTCGCTGGCCATCGTCGATGCCGAGCCCCTGCCCCGGCAGGACGAGGTCCTCACCCCCGCGGCCCTCGCGTTCGTGGCCGAGCTGCACCGCCGGTTCACGCCCCGGCGGAACGAGCTGCTCGCCCGCCGCGGTGAGCGCCGTGCCGAGATCGCCCGCACCTCCACGCTGGACTTCCTGCCGGAGACCGCGGCGATCCGTGCGGACGACTCCTGGAAGGTCGCGCCGGCCCCGGCCGCGCTGAACGACCGCCGGGTGGAGATCACCGGTCCGACCGACCGCAAGATGACCATCAACGCCCTGAACTCGGGCGCGAAGGTCTGGCTCGCCGACTTCGAGGACGCCTCGGCCCCCACGTGGGAGAACGTCGTCCTCGGCCAGCTCAACCTGATGGACGCGTACAACCGCTCCATCGACTTCACCGACCCGAAGTCCGGCAAGGCGTACGCGCTGAAGCCGGCCGGAGAACTGGCGACCGTCGTCACCCGCCCGCGCGGCTGGCACCTGGACGAGCGCCACCTCCAGCTCGACGGCACCCCCGTGCCCGGCGCGCTGGTCGACTTCGGCCTGTACTTCTTCCACAACGCCCAGCGCCTGATCGACCTCGGCAAGGGTCCGTACTTCTACCTGCCGAAGACGGAGTCGCACCTGGAGGCCCGCCTCTGGAACGACATCTTCGTCTTCGCGCAGGACGAACTGGGCATCCCGCAGGGCACCGTCCGCGCCACGGTCCTGATCGAGACGATCACCGCCGCGTACGAGATGGAGGAGATCCTCTACGAGCTGCGCGACCACGCCTCCGGGCTGAACGCGGGCCGCTGGGACTACCTGTTCTCCATCGTCAAGAACTTCCGCGACGGCGGCGCCAAGTTCGTCCTGCCGGACCGCAACGCGGTGACGATGACCGCCCCCTTCATGCGGGCGTACACCGAACTCCTCGTCCGCACCTGCCACAAGCGCGGCGCGCACGCGATCGGCGGCATGGCGGCCTTCATCCCGTCCCGCCGGGACGCCGAGGTCAACAAGGTCGCGTTCGAGAAGGTCAAGGCCGACAAGGACCGCGAGGCGAACGACGGCTTCGACGGCTCCTGGGTCGCCCACCCGGACCTCGTCCCGATCGCCATGGCCTCCTTCGACGCGGTCCTCGGCGAGAAGCCGAACCAGAAGGAGCGCCTGCGCGAGGACGTCTCGGTGGCGGCCGGCGACCTGATCGCCATCGACACCCTGCACGCCAAGCCCACGTACGACGGTCTGCGCAACGCCGTCGCCGTCGGCATCCGTTACATCGAGGCGTGGCTGCGCGGCATGGGCGCGGTCGCCATCTTCAACCTGATGGAGGACGCGGCCACCGCCGAGATCTCGCGCTCGCAGATCTGGCAGTGGATCAACGCGGACGTGGTCTTCGAGAACGGCGAGCACGCCACGGCGGACCTGGCCCGCAAGGTCGCCGCCGAGGAACTGGCCGCGATCCGCGAGGAGATCGGCGAGGAGACCTTCGCCGCCGGCCAGTGGCAGGAGGCCCACGACCTGCTCCTCCAGGTCTCCCTGGACCAGGACTACGCGGACTTCCTCACCCTGCCCGCCTACGAGCGGCTGCGCTGACGGTCCGTACCGCTTCCCGAAGCCCCGCACCCTGGTGTACGCCACCGGGGGCGGGGCCTCCGCGTTCAGCCGGTCCGGATCGACGTGACCTCGTGGAGCATGGCCGCGCTCGTGGCCGGGCCGTTGCAGGTCAGTTGGTGCGGTGGGGCGCGGTGGGCGGTGATCTCCACGTCGTACGCGGTCGCGTGGGGCGGGGGCCCGGTGACGCGGATCAGCCAGTGCGGGCCGGAGCGGGTGGTGCCGGTGACCGTGTAGTCGTGGCGGCCCGCCGGCCCGTACCGAGCGAGCACCGCCGCGACCGCCGCCTGCTGGGCCGGGACGAGGTCGGTGTACCCGCGCAGGTGCGGGGCGTGGACGCGCCCGGCGAGGTGCTGCTCGACCACGGCGACGGACGAGGCGGCGTCCAGGCCGCCGTAGTACACCCCGTCCGGCGCGACGAGCACATTGGCGGCGAACCGGTCGCCGCCCACGTGGGTGCACTCCCATACGAGGCCCGGCCACCGCTCGGCCAGCGCACGGGCCGCCGGGCGTCCGCGCAGCGCGCAGCAGGTGTCGTGCCGGCCGTGCGCGCAGACGAGGACGACCGGCGGGTGGCCGAGGTCTCCGGGCGCGCCGAGCGCGGCGGCGGCGAGCGCCAGGTCCTCCTCGCGCTCCCAGGTCCCCCACCGCTGGCGGTGCGCGCCGGTGGCGTCGAACCACAGGACGGCCCAGCACCGGGGGCCCGCGTCCTCGGGGCGGCGGCCGTGGCGGCGGATCAGCAGGATGCGGGCGCGCACCGCCCGGGCGGCCTCGTAGAGCAGGGACTTGGTCACCGGTTCGAGCGCCAGGCCGTCGTAGCCGTTGGCCGGCCAGGGCGCGTGGTGCTCCACGAGCACCCACACCAGGCCGTACGGGGCGGTGCCCGGCAGCGCGTCGCCGCGGGCCCGGGCGGCGTCGGCGCAGAAGAAGCGTTCCGCTGTCACCGGAGGCGTTCCGCGCTCACCGGGCGGCCGGGACGAGGACACCGGCGCGCAGCAGCCTCCCCGCGCAGGCGAGGCCGAGATCGCCGGCGGTGCGCACCTCTCCGGCCAGCAGGCGGGCCAGGGCCGGCAGGTCCGCCGCCGGGAAGTCCAGCCGGCCGACCCGGGTGACCAGGCGGCAGCCCTCCAGCCGGGCCTCCAGCGCGTCCCGGAGGCGGACCGGGGTGCCGGGGCCGAGGCGGTCGACGGCGGCGAGCTGGGCGAGCGGGCCGAGCGGTGCGGGGCGGGCCTGGGCGCGCCGGGTGCGGTGGAAGTCCGGGGCGGGATCGGCGCCGGCGAGGGCCGCGAGGAGGCGTTCGCGTACCGGAGCGGCCTCGCCGTCCGGGCCGGCCACGCCGAGCGGGAGGGAACCGCGCATCCAGGGATCCTCGCGCAGCTCCGCGAGCGCGGCGCGCATCAGCTGTTCAGCCAGGGCGTACCGGGTCCAGGTGTGGACGCCGAGCGTCAGGTGGACCGCGACCTCGCCCTGCGCCTCGGCGGCGTGCAGCCAGCCGCGCGGCAGGTAGAGGACGTCGCCCGGCCCGAGCACGGTGTCGAGGTGCGGTTCGCCCCCGGCGGCCTCGGCGACGGCGCCGCGGTGGTCGGTCCAGGGCTGGTCGCGCAGCGGGTCGGGGTGCACGGGGCGGTGGACGATCCAGCGCTTGGCGCCCTCGATCTGGAGGACGAAGACGTCGTGGACGTCGTAGTGCGCGTCGAAGCCGCGGTTCTGCGGCGGGGTGACATAGGCGTTGGCCTGCACCGGGTGGCCCAGTTCGGCGGCGAGAGCGGCGGTGAGGTCGCCGACGGGGGCCCAGGTGCGCTGGAGCGCTTGCAGGACGAGGGTCGCGCCGTCGGCGAACTCCCGCCACAGCGCGGTGTCGTCGGCCTGGTCACCGATCGTGGCGCCGACCCCGGCGGGCGAGGTGAACGAGGCACCGGGCAGCGTGGCGCCGTTCTTGGCGACGCGGAGGAACGGCGTACGCAGTCCGCGCCGCGAGACGAGTTCGTCCACGGCCGCGGCCGAGAAGAGGTCGGAGAAGTCACCGGCCCGGCGGGTGAGCAGGGCCTCGCGGCCCCAGAAGTCGCGGGCGAACGCGGCCCGGTCCGTGCCGGGCGTCAGATGCGACTCCAGGACCCCGGGGGCCGCGCTCGCGGCCCGGGGGTCCTGGGTACCGGCAGGGGTTGTGCTCAAGAACGGTCCGCGCCGCCGTCGGCCCCGCCGTCCCGGACGCCGGGCGTGCCCGCCGCGCCGCCGTCCGCCGGCCCCTCGGCGCCACCGTCCGCGCCGCCGTCATGGACGCCCGGCGTACCGGACGCGCCACCGTCCGCGGGGCCCTCGGCCCCACCGTCCGCCCCTCCGTCAGCACCGCCGTCCGCGCCGCCGTCATGGACGCCCGGCGTACCGGACGCGCCGCCGTCCGCGGGGCCCTCGGCCCCACCGTCGGCGCCGCCGTCGTGGACGCCGGGCGTGCCCGCCGCGCCACCGTCCGCGGGGCCTTCCTGCTGGTTCGGGTCCTGATCGGGGCTGGTCATGGTTCCTCCCGCGCGTCGAACGGCTGGGGCCGGGCCCCGTAACGGGGCGCCCGGTGGTGCGGCACGGGGGTGGCACGGGGGCCCCCCCGCGCCCAGCCTACCGCTATGGGCGGTAAGTCTCGATTTGAGAGAAATGAACCCGTGACGGGCTATTTCAGCCCGTTGTCCAGGGCGCCCATCAGCGTGCCCTGGGTGGTGTCGCCCGACATCTCCCAGACCATGACGCCGAGCAGCCCCTTGTCCTTGACGTAGTCCGTCTTCTTGCCGATGGACCAGGTGTCGTCGAAGGACCACCACTGGCTGCCGGTGTAGCCGTACGTGGAGATGGACTGTTCGTCGTGGCGGACCGCCATCGTCGGGTAGGCGCCGATGAGGTTCGAGTAGCCCCGGGTACCGGCCTCCTCGGCGAACTGCCCGGGGGCGGCCCCGCCCGCCGGCTGCCACTCGCCCGCGACGCCGCCGTCGGTGACGCCCTGCCAGCCCCGGCCGTAGAACGGGATGCCGAGGGTCAGCTTGCGGGGTTCGACGCCCGCGTCGGTGTACGCCTTGATGGCGCTGTCCGCGCTGAAGTGGAAGCCGTACGGGTCCTGGGCGTCGTTGTAGAGGTTGGCCTGGTGGCCGGTGCGGTTCGGTTCCCAGGAGTTGTCGCTGCCGGAGCCGTGGAAGTCGTAGCCCTGGACGTTGGCGACGTCCAGCGAGTCGAAGACCTTGGACAGGTCCCAGCCCTCGTCGATCTTCTGCGGGTCGGCGGGGGTGAAGGCGGTGAGGAGCCGGTGGCCGCCGCCCAGCGCGTCGAGCTGCTTGCGGAACTCGGCGAGCAGCAGGGTGAGGTTGCCCTTGTCGTCCGGCGAGTAGTGGTTGCCGGGGTGCCCGGTGCCGGTGCCCGGCCACTCCCAGTCGATGTCGAAGCCGTCGAAGATGCCGGCCGCGCTGCCCGGGCCGCCCGCGCCGTTGTACTCGGGCAGGTTGCCCTTGATGTACATGTCGATGCAGGAGGCGACGAACTTCTTGCGGGCGGCGTCGGTGGCTGCGACGTCGGAGAAGTACTTGGAGTACGTCCAGCCGCCGAGCGAGACCACGATCTTCAGGTCGGGGTGCAGCTTCTTCAGCTTCTTGAGCTGGTTGAAGTTGCCGCGCAGCTTGCCCCAGCCGTCGTCCGCGACGCCGTCCACGGACTGGGCGGCGCTGAACGGGCGGGCGTAGTCGGCGTCCGCGTCGCCCGCGCCGGTGCCCTGCTCGGGGTCCTGGGGGTCGGCGGTCGTGCCCTTGGTGACGCCGTTGAGGCAGGTGAGGTTGTTGGGGTCGATGTTGGCGAAGGCGTAGTTGACGATGTCGAGTCTGTCGGCGGCGCCGGAGGTCTCCAGGTTCTTGACGAAGTACTGGCGGCCGTAGATGCCCCACTGGACGAAGTAGCCGACCTTCGCGTACTTCCCGGCGCCGACGATGTCGTCGGTCTTCACGGTGAGGGCGGTGCTCGCCGGGGAGGCGTTGTCGGCGGCGTCGCGGGCCTTCACGGTGAAGGTGTACGAGGTGGAGGGCGACAGGCCGCCGACCGTCGCGGTGGTCGTGGTGCCGGAGACCGTGGTGGCCAGGGCGGAGCCACGGTAGATGTCGTACGCGGCGACCCGCTGGTTGTCCGTCGCGGCGTTCCAGGCCAGCGTCACGGACGAGGAGTCGGTGGCGGTGGCGCGCAGGGCGCCGGGGGCCGTCGGGGGCGAGGTGTCGGTGGCCGGGTCGACGGTCGTGACGGTCAGCGGGGCGCTCCCGGCGGAGACGTTGCCGCGGGTGTCCTTCGCCCGGACGGTGAAGGCGTAGGCGGTGGCCGGGGTCAGGCCGGTGACGGTGGCGGAGGTGGCCGCGGTGGCGGAACCGACGACCTTGCCGCCCGCCAGGATGTCGTACGAGGCCACGGGGAAGTCGCCCGCGGTGGCGGCCGTCCAGGACAGCGACGCGGTGCGGGCGGTGACATCGGTCTGCTTCAGCCCGCCGGGAACGCCCGGGGGCACGTCGGCGGAGCCGTCGCACTTGTCGCCGTTGATCCGGCACCCGGTCGGCGCGGTGATCGGGCCGGTGGCGACGAACCAGAAGCTGTACGGCTCGGTGCTGCTGTGCGCGGCGACCGTGCCGTTGTAGTGCGCGTTGACGGCGGTGATGTGCCTGCCCTGGGTGGTGGTGGCGCCGTTGTACGAGGACTGGATCGCGACCCCGGCGGGCAGGTCGAACTCCAGGCTCCAGCCGGTGACGGCGGTGTCCGTGTCATTGCGCAGGACGTAGGTGCCCTTCCACCAGGGGCCGTTGTCGGCGGAGGTGAAGGTCGCCGTGAGCTTGCCCGCCGCGTGCGCGGGGACGGCCTGCAGGGACAGGAGCGCGAGGAGGAGGCCGAGGACGGCGAGGAGCGCGGTCGCCGTTCTCCGTCTGAGTGACATGTGCTCGAACATGGTTTCTCCCTTACGGCAGGGACCGGTGAGGCGGTCCTCGGGGAGGTGCGGATGTCGTGCCATGGAGCACACGGGAAGGTAATTGGTCTGGACCAAGTCGTCAATAGGTACAGACCACTTGCAGTGCGCGCGCCCTCCGACCACCGGCGCCCGCGCACTCATTGGCGCAGGTGTGCGAATTGATCGCCGCCCCGGATAGGATCTTCGACGGCAAGGCTGTAGCGCAGAGGTCGTCGCGCCCTAGCAGCAAGCTGGAGGACGTCGGTTCGAATCCGACCGGTCTTGCCACCTTTTCGTAGACGCGGGGGTAAGAGATGTCGCAGCCGATGCCGGTGCGCTGCCCGGCCATTGACCATCCGGACCTGCCCCTCGCCGATCCGACGTCACTGGGGCCGCTGCTCGACCGGCTGGCGGCGGCGGAACCCGTCGGTGCCGACGAGGCGTTCCCGCTGGGCGCGCTGCGCGCCGACGGGCGCGTCGATCTCTGCAAGCAGGGGCTCGGCGCGGCCGGCGCCGCCCGGGTCATGCCCGCCGCCGCCCGCTCCCCGCATGCCGCCCACGTACTGCTCGGCACCAACTCCCTCGGCGACGAGGGTGCTTCGGCCGTGGCCGCGGCGACGGCCGTCTCGGGCCACGGGCTGCGCACCCTCTACCTGGGCTGCAACCGCATCGGCGCCGAAGGGGCCGCCGCCCTCGCCTCCGCCCTGGCCGACGACGCCACCGTCCGGGCCCTCTGGCTCAAGCGCAACCCCCTCGGCGACGCGGGCGTCCGCGCCCTGGTCCCGATGCTGCGCCGCAACACCGCCCTGCGCACCCTCGACCTGGTCAACACCGGGGTCACGGCCGACGGACTCGCCGCCCTGCTGGACGTCCTGAGCACCCGTCCGCGCCCCGTCGAGCGGCTCTTCCTCGGCGGCAACGGGCTGGGCGCCGACGCCGCGCCGCTGCTGGCCCGGCTGATCCTGGACGCGGGGGTGCGGGAGCTGTACCTGTCGTCCAACCACCTCGGCGACGAGGGCGCCGCCGTCCTCGCGGGCGCCGCCGACCCGTCCCGCCCGATCCGGCTCGGGCTGGGCGGCAACGGCATCGGTCCCGGGGGAGCCCGCGCCCTGGCCGGCGCGCTCGACGGGATCGAGGCGCTGGACCTGGGCCGGCCGCCCTCGGAACGCAGCCTGGGCGCCCCGCCCAACGCCACCGGGGACCTCGGGGCGCACGCGCTGGCCGAGGCGCTGCCGGGCAGTCCGCTGCGCCGCCTCGAACTCAGCCACACCGGGCTGACCGGGCGTGGCGCGAAGACCCTGCTCGCCGCCGTCGCCCCCGGGTCCCGGCTGGAGTACGTGGGTCTGGGCCCCGGGCTGCCGCGCCGGGTGAAGCGCTCCTTCGCGACGCTGCTGCGTCCGGACGGCGGGGCCCACCCCGATCTGCGCGCGGTCAGGAGCCTGTACCGATGAGCCTGCGGGACGTCCGGCTGTTCCTGTCCTCGCAGGAGGCGTCCACTTGGCGCCAGGTCCGCCGTTACGCCGTGCCGCGCTCCGTGATCGAGGAGTCGGCCGCGCTGCGGGAGGCCGGCGACTGGCGCGGGGCCTGCGCGGCAGCCGGCTTCGACGTGCGCCTCGACCCGGACCAGGTCGCCGCCCGGTACGGCACCGAGGTCGCCGAAGCCCTCCTCGCCGACCTCCGGGACCTGGCACCGGACCTGCTGCGCTGGCACCTGCCCCGCATCCTCGCGGGCCGCTCGACCCTGGCCACCGAACGGACCGTTCTCCTCGCGGGCTACGGCTCCGCGCCGAACGCCTGGCTCCACGTGTCCACCCCGCCCATGGTCGACGGCCCCCAGCGCGTCCCGCTCCGCTTCGGCCCCCCGCGGCGCCGGGCCACGGCCGGCCTCACCGACGACTGGCGGTCGCTCGGGCACCTGTGGCGCGCGAGCCGGGCGGACGAACTGCGCGCACGGGCCGGCGGCACGGACCGCCTGCCGTTCCTCGCGGCCGACGGCTCACCGCTTCCGGTGGACCGGCTGCCGTACGACGACCCGGGCGCGGGCGACGAGGTGGCCCGCGCCGAGTGGCTGAATCTGCTGCACCACGAGGGCCGCGTCGCGGAGGCGCTGGCCGCGGCCGGGATCGAGTGGGACCCGGAGCCCCCGCAGCTGCCCTCGTACTACCGGACCGCCCCGGCGAAGATCGTGGCCGGTCTCGCGCTGGACGTGCCCCGGCTGGAGGCGGAGGTGCGCCGGTTCGCCGCGCTCGGCACGGCGGAACGGTTCCAGATCGGCCACGACTGGCGGGCCCGCGTCCTGCTCGACTTCACCGGACCCGGCCTCGGCGGCCGGCTGCGGATCAAGGTCGTCAACCGCGACGCCGCCACGGGCGCGGCCTTCCTTCCCGAGGCGCTCTGGCGCAGGCTGCCCGACCTGGACCTGCTCAGCGACGGCGTCCTGACCCCGGCGGACCTGCATCCGCTGGTGGTCCGATCGCTCTTCCCGGACCACCGGGGGCCGTCCGGTCCGCCCGGGGTCGCCCCGCCCGCGCCGGTGCGGGTGCGCTGCCGGGGCGACTGGCACGAGGTCCGCTTCCGGGACGGGACGCTGGACTCCCCGCACACCGCGCAGGAACGGCAGCGCGAGAGCGCCCTGCGCGCGTTCGGCGGGGCGGTCACCGGCTGCTTCGCCGTCGAGCACGCCTGCCGCACCGGGACGGGCCGGCTGCCCAGGGCGCTGGCCGCCCAGCGGCGCGACCTCTTCCTGCGCGCCCAGCACGGCGACACGGCGGGGGTCCTGGCGCTGCTGGACGCGGGCATCGACCCGCGCATCCGGGACGGCGGCAAGCACACGCTGCTCCACGTCCTGCCCCTGCTCGACCACACCGTGCTGCTCCCCCGGCTGCTGGCGGCCGGCCTCGACCTGGAGGCCAGGGACCACCGCCAACGCACCCCGCTGAGCATCGCCGTCTCGGGGCGCGGCACGGCGGAGCTCGTCCAGGACCTGCTGGAAGCGGGCGCCCGGACCGACGTGAGCGACCAGACCGAACTCTCGCTGGAACAGATGATCCGCAAGTACCGGCGGACCGATCTGAGGTTCCTCGCGGAACGGGTGCTGAAGGACCACCCGGACGCCGGCGCGGAGTGGTGGGACGAGTGGAACGAGGACGAGGACTACGAGGACGAGGAAGGTGAGGACGCGTGAGCACCGTGCCCCCCGGCGTCCCCGCACAGGCGCCGCCGCATCCCCTGGACGCGGCCGACGCGCTCGACCGGCGGCTGCGCGCCACCCGGACCGAGACGGTCGCCGATCCCCAGCTCGAAGCGCTGGCCCTGGCGGTGACGGCCAATCAGCCGGTGCTGCTCTGGGGCGAGCCGGGGATCGGGAAGTCGGCGGGGCTCGAACAGCTCGCGGCGGGCCTCGGCCTGGACCTGGAGACCGTCATCGCCAGCGTGCACGAGCCGTCCGACTTCGCGGGGCTTCCCGTCGTCGGTGACGACCCGGCCACGACCGGGGTGCCGATGGCGCCGCCGGACTGGGCCGTCCGGCTCGCCCGCAAGGGCCAGGGGCTGCTGTTCTTCGACGAGCTGTCCTCCGCTCCCCCGGCCGTGCAGGCCGCCCTGCTGCGCGTCGTCCTGGAGCGCCGGGTGGGCAGCCTGAAGCTCCCCGCCGCCGTGCGCATCGTCGCGGCGGCCAATCCGCCGTCGAGCGCGGCGGACGGCTGGCACCTGAGCGCTCCGCTCGCCAACCGCTTCGTGCACCTGCGCTGGACGCACGACCCGCGCACCGTGGCACGCGGCATGGCCGGCACCTGGCCCGAGGCGCCCGTCCCCGTGGTCGATCCCGCCCGGACCGCCGGTGCGGTGGCCCGGGCCCGGGGCGCGGTCTCCGGATTCCTCACCGCGCGCCCGGGTCTGGTGCACCACCTCCCGGCCGACGCGGAGGGCCGGGGCGGAGCCTGGCCGTCGCCCCGGACCTGGGACATGGCGCTGCGGCTGCTCGCCACCGGCTACGCGACCGGCACCGGCCGGGACGCCGTCGCCGCCGCCCTGGCGGGGGCCGTCGGGGACGGGGCGGGCATCGAGCTCCTGTCGTACCTGGAGAACCTGGACCTGCCCGACCCGGACCGGGTGCTGGCCGATCCGGACGCCTTCGCGCTGCCCGAGCGCGGCGACCGGCAACTCGCGTTCCTGATCGCGGTGGTGGCCGCGGTCCAGGCCGAGCCGACCCGGCCCCGCTGGGAGGCGGGCTGGGCGGTGCTGGCGAAGGCCGTCGCGGCGGGCGTCCCGGATGTGGCGGCGCGGGCGGCGGTGGACCTGGCGTCGATGCGGCAGCCCGACTGGCCGGTGCCGGAGGGCATCGACGCCTTCCTGGAACTCCTCCAGCTCTCCGGCGCGCTGCCGGGGAGCGGCTGACGCCATGCCCGTACCCGCGCGGCTCCCGCTGGACCACACCAAGCTGCTGGCGGCGCGCTACCGGGCGGCGAGCGACCGGCCGTACCTCGCCACCGCGCTGTACGCGTTGTCGGTGGTGGAGAGCGACCGGGTGCCGACCATGGGCGTGGACCGGCACTGGCGGTGCTATGTGTCGCCCGCCTTCGTGGCGCGGACGCCGGTGGCCGAGCTGGCCGGGGTGTGGGTGCACGAGGTCGCCCATCTGCTGCGCGACCACCACGGCCGTGCGGCCCGGCTACCGGCGGCCGACCAGCGCGACGCGCACCGGGTCAACGTCGCCCAGGACTGCGAGATCAACGACGACCTGATCAGCGACGGACTGGCGCTGCCGGAAGGGCGGGTGGAGCCGGGGCTCTTCGGGCTGCCGGCCGGTCAGCTCTTCGAGACGTACCTGCCCGCGCTGCCGCCGGGGCCGCCGCCGCACAACTGCGGTTCGGGTGCGCACGGCCGCCCCGAGCCGTGGGAGCTGCCCGGTGCGGAGGGACCGCCCCCGCTGGGCACGACGGAGGCGGAGGCGCTGCGGAGGCGTACGGCCGAGTCGATGCGGGCCCACCAGCGCACCCGGGGCACCCTTCCGGCGGGCTGGCGGCGGTGGGCCGAAGAGGTCCTGGAACCGGTCGTGGACTGGCGGCAGGCGCTCGCCGGTGCGGTACGGGAGGCGGCGGCCTGGGCGTCCGGGGCGGTGGACTACACCTACCGCCGCCCGTCCCGGCGCAGCGCGGCCCTGCGCGGCGTCGTCCTGCCGACGCTGCGCCGCCCGCTGCCCCGGGTGGCCGTCGTGGTCGACACCTCGGGCTCGATGGGCGACGACGAACTGGCGGCCGCGCTGGGCGAGGTCACCGGGGTGCTCCGGGAGGTGGGCATCCGGGGCAACCGGGTCTCGGTGCTGGCCTGCGACGCCGATGTGCACGCCGTCTCGCGGGTGACCTCCGCCGACCAGGTCGCGCTGGGCGGGGGCGGCGGCACCGACATGCGGGTGGGCATCGCCAGGGCCCTGGCCGCCCCGGAGCGCCCCGGCATCGTGGTGGTCCTCACCGACGGGTACACCCCGTGGCCCGACGAGCCGCCCTCGTCCCGGATCGTCGCCGCGCTGATCGGAACGGACTCCCCGCAGCCGCCGTCGTGGATCGAGACGGTCCGGGTCCCCCTCTGACGCGGCCTCACCGGCCGAGCACCACCGTGAGCGGGTCCGAGAAGTCGCCCCACTTGCCGTCGGGCAACTGGGCACGCAGCGTGATCGCGTGACTGGTGCCGCGCGGTTCGGTGGTCGTGTACTGGTAGGTCGCCCGTGCGGTGGGCGGTTCGTCGCCCCAGGCGATGGTGGTGGTCATCTTGCCGTCCAGGTACAGCTGGTACGTGCGGATCTCGCCGTACGCCCTGGGCGGTGCCCACTCCAGGTCGACGGCGTACTCCTTGCCCTGGACCTTGGTCCTGGCCCGCAGGCGGGTGGGTGCGGTGCTCGCCGGGGCGCCGGGGGCCGACGCGGTGGTGAGGTGGAAGGCGTTGCTGTCGGGCGAGGAGGTGTTCGCGGCGTCGCGGGCCCGCACGGTGAAGGTGTAGGCCGTGCCGGGGCGCAGCCCGGTCAGCCGTGCCGTGGTTCCCGTGCCCGGCACGGTGTGGATGCGGGTGCCCTCCTGGTAGACGTCGTACGCGGTGACGCCGACGTCGTCCGTGGAGCCGCCCCAGGAGAGGGTGGCGGCCCGGCTGCCGTCGGCCTTGCCGCGCAGCTTCACCGGCCGGGTGGGCGGCCCGTGGTCGGCAGGCGTGGGGGCGGGGGTGGTGACGCGGACGGCCGCGCTGGGCGCGGAGAGGTTGCCGGCGGCGTCGCGGGCGCGGACGGTGAAGCTGTACGCGGTCGACGCGGTGAGCCCCTCCACGTCGATCATCACCTTGGACGCGGGAACGGCCTTGACCTTCTTGCCCTCCCGGTAGACCTCGTAGCCGGTGACGGCCGTGTCGTCGGTGGCGGCCTTCCACATCACGTGCGCGGAGGTGGCGCTGCTCGCCTGCACCGTGACCCCGCGCGGTGCGGTGGGCCTGCTGGTGTCCCCGTGGTCCTCGGAACCGGAACCGGAACCGGAGCCGGAGCCGCAGGCGGTGGCGAGTGCGGCGAGGAGCAGGGCGGCGGCGCAAGCCGGCGCGCGACGCGTGTGAGGGGATCGCACGGTGGTGCCTTCCGTCCGGAAGCAATGGTCCAGACCTGTATCGCATGCGTCGGCCCCCGCAGACAAGAGCCCGGAGCCGAACCTTCCGCAATGTGCCGGTGTGCCCTGCCCGTTGGGCAGTCGGGCGCCTGACGTACCGTCGGAGGATGCTGTGCGTGCGAGGTGTGGTGCTGCCGGAACGCGAGGAACGCGCCTTCTGGATCGAGGGCGGGGTGCTGCGCGAAGGTGCGCCGCCGGGCGGTTTCGCGGGGCGGCACGCCGAGACCGTGGTCGACGGCGGCTGGCTGCTGCCCGGGCTGGTCGACGTACACACGCACCCCGGCGCCACCGGCACGAGCGAGCCCTTCAGCGAGGAGCTGCTGCGTGAACAGTTGCGCGCGCACCGCGACGCCGGGGTCCTCGCCGTCCGCACACCGGGCACGGCCGCGCGGATGCCGGCCTGGGTGGACGACGATCCGGAGCTGCCCCGGGTCACCTCGGCGGGCCGGTGGCTGGCCACCCCCGGGCGGTTCTTCCCCGGCTTCGGCCGGGACGTGAGCGAGGCGGAGCTCGTCCGGGCCGCCGTGGAGGAGTCCGCCGCCTCGTCCGGCTGGTGCAAGGTCGTCGGGGACTGGCGGCTGGACGAGCCCGCGGTGCCGCTCTCCCTGCTCACCGAGGTGGTGACCGCCGTCCACGCGGCGGGCGGCAAGGTCGCGGTGCACTGCCAGACCGCCGAGGGCAGCCGCAACGCGGTCCTCGCGGGGGCGGACAGCCTGGAGCACGGCATGCATCTGGACCCCGGGCTGCTGGACCGGATGGCGGCGCAGGGCACGGCGTTCGTCCCGACGCTGGCGGCGTTCGCCAGGGGCGTGGACGCGATGAGGGCGCGGGAGCCCAGCGTGCGCCGCGATCTGTGGCTGTCCGGCTGGGAGGGCATGTCCGGCAACGTCCGGGCCGCCCACGAAGCGGGCGTCACGGTGCTGGCCGGCACCGATTCGTTCCCCTGCGGGACCGTCGCGAGCGAGGCGTCCCGGCTGCTCCGGGCCGGGCTGCCGGCCGAGGCGGCGCTCGGCGCGGCGTCCTGGACGGCCCGGGCCTGGCTCGGCCTGCCGGGTCTGGTGGACGGGGCGCCGGCCGACCTCGTCGCTTACGACAAGGACCCGACCGCCGATCCGGCGGTGCTCGACCACCCCAGCCGGATCGTTCTGCGGGGACACGTGGTGCGCTGACCGATGAGTGAGCGGCGGTCCGGCAGTCTGCACTGGTATGGACACACAACCGCTCGACCTCGGACCGGCCGCGCGCCGGATCACCGCACAGCTCGACGCCGTGGACGACGGCGCGCTGGGGGCCACGACCCCGTGCCCCGGTGTGACCGTGGGCGCCCTGCTCGCCCATATCGAGGGCCTGGCCGTCGCCTTCCGCGACGCCGCCCGCAAGGAGCCGGGACCGGCCACCGACTCGGCGCCCTCCGTGGAGACCGGCGTCCTCGCGTCCGGCTGGCGCACCACGCTGCCCGCGGCGCTCGACGGGATGGTGGACGCCTGGCGCGCCCCCGACGCCTGGGAGGGCATGACCAGGGCGGGTGGCGTGGACCTGCCCGGCCAGGTCGCGGGGATGGTCGCGCTCAACGAGCTGGTGCTGCACGGCTGGGACCTCGCGAAGGCGACCGGGCAGCCCTTCGACGCCGACGAGGCCCACCTGCGCAACACGCTCGCCCTGCTGGCCGACCCGGGAGACGGGCCCTCCCCGTTCGGGCCGCCGGTACCGGTCGCGGACGACGCGCCGCTGCTGGACCGGGCGGTGGCCAGGGGCGGGCGGCGGCCGGACTGGCAGCCCGGAGCCTGAGGGAGCCGAGGGCGCGCTCCCTCGGCGCCCGCGCCGGAGCGTGCCCTCTCAGCTCGTGAAGAACTCCGTGATCCGCTGCGCCGTCTGCTCCGGATCGGCCTCGTGCGGACGGTGCCCGCCGCCGACCGTGACCAGGTGGCAGTCGGGGATCATCGACGCCATGTCCTGGAGGCGCCCCTGCGGCATCGTGCTCGCCGGTCCGCCCGCCAGCATCAGTGTCGGCGCGACGATCTCGCCGAGGCCCCGCGCCCACTCCGGATCCGGGTCCGCCAGCTCGCCGTTGACCGACGCGAGCACCGCCTCGTCGTAGTCGGCGGGCCCGTCCGGCTCGACGGCCGGGCCCGCCGCCCCGGGAAACGGCGGCGGGGTCTCCACCAGCACCAGCCGCTCCACCCGGTCCGGGTGCTCCTGGGCGAGGAGGTGGGCGACGACCCCGCCCATACCGTGGCCGACCACACCGGCCCGGTCCAGTTCGCACTCGTCCAGGAACCCGAGCACGTCGTCGCGCATCAGCTCCAGGTCGTACGCGTCGGGCCAGTCGCTCTCCCCGTGGCCGCGCAGGTCGATTCCGTACACCCGCCACTCCCGCCCCAGCAGGCTCCCGGCCGCTTCCCAGCTCGCCGCGCTCGCGCCGAGATCGTGCAGCAGCACGACGGGGGACCCGAACGGGTCGCCCCAGCTCCGGTACGCCAGCCGCACGTCGCCGACATCCACCACAGACTGATCATCCATGCCCCCGACGCTACCGCCGAATGCGCCGGGAACACGCCTCTGGCCTGGCAGGCTGGAACGGTGAAGCTCACCCCGCGCGTCCTGGTCACCCCGCTCGCCGCCCTCCTGCTGTCCGCCACCACGCTCTCCGGCTGCGCCCAGGCCGGGGATTCGTCCGGCAAGGGCCGGGCGGACGGGCTCGCGGCCCCGGCGAAGAAGGACATCGCCATGCGGCTCGTCTCCAGCGCGGAGAACTCCACGCTGGACTGGAAGTCGCAGTACGGCTACATCGAGGACATCGGCGACGGCCGCGGCTACACGGGCGGCATCATCGGCTTCTGCTCCGGCACCGGCGACATGCTCCGGGTCGTGGAGCGGTACACGGAGTCCCGGCCGGGCAACGCGCTGGCACGGTTCCTGCCCGCGCTCCGCAAGGTCAAGGGCAGCGACGCGCACACCGGGCTCGGCTCCCCGTTCACCCGGGCCTGGGCCGAGGCGGCGCGCGACACGAGGTTCCGGGAGGCGCAGGACGCCGAGCGGGACGCCTCGTACTTCGATCCGGCGGTGCGCCGGGCGAAGCAGGACGGGCTGGGCACGCTGGGCCAGTTCGTCTACTACGACGCGTATGTGATGCACGGTGAGGCCGACGCGGACGGCACCACCGGTTTCCGTACGATCCGGATCCAGGCGCTCGACGCGGCCAGGACCCCCGCCGACGGCGGTGACGAGACCGCGTATCTCGACGCCTTCCTCGACGCCCGCGTCGACGCGATCCGCGAGGAGCCCTCGCACAGCGACACCAGCCGGGTCGAGACCGCGCAACGCGTATTTCTGGACAAGGGCAACCTGGATCTGGACCCGCCGCTGGCCTGGAAGGTGTACGGGGACAGCTACGAGATCAAAAGCCCGTAGCCTGGGGCCCGTCGCTCAACTCGCCCGTTCCGAAGGAGTGCAAGGTGCCCGCCAAGGCCTCGGCCGGTCTCGACGATCCGGCGAAGAAGGACATCGCCATGCAACTGGTCTCCAGCGCGGAGAACTCCACGCAGGACTGGAAGGCGCAGTACGGGTACATCGAGGACATCGGCGACGGCCGCGGCTACACCGCGGGGATCATCGGCTTCTGCTCGGGCACCGGCGACATGCTCGGCCTGGTGGAGCTGTACACGCGGCGCAAGCCGGACAACGTACTGGCCCGGTATCTCCCGGCCCTGCGCGAGGTGGACGGCGGCGACTCGCACGACGGGCTCGACCCTGGCTTCCAGGACGCCTGGGAGACGGCCGCCCGGGATCCGGACTTCCAGCAGGCGCAGGACGACGAGCGCGACCGGGTGTACTTCGACCCGGCCGTCAGCCGGGGCAGGGGCGACGGCCTGGGCACGCTCGGCCAGTTCGCGTACTACGACGCCCTCGTGATGCACGGCGAGGGCGACGACAGCGCCGGCTTCGGAGCCATCCGGCAGCGGGCCCTGGCCCGGGCGGAGCCGCCGGCCCGGGGCGGTGACGAGGTGGCCTACCTCGACGCCTTCCTGGACGAGCGGGTCCGGGCCATGGAGCAGGAGGAGGCCCACTCGGACACCAGCCGGGTGGACGACGCCCAGCGGGTCTTCCTGCGGAACGGCAATCTGGACCTGGACCCGCCGCTCGACTGGCAGGTGTACGGGGACAGTTACCACATCGGCTGAACCGGCGGTGGCGCGTACGGCCAACCCCCGTACGCGCCATGGTCCGCTGACTGTACGTCAGTGGGCGGCCACCTCCATCGCCTTCACCGGGTCGTGGCCGCCGGGCGCGGTGCCCGCCTCCGGATCCGGCTTCCTGCCGAGGTGGTTGAAGGCCAGGTTGAGGACGATCGCCACGACGCAGCCGGTGGAGATGCCCGAGTCGAGGACGACCAGGAGGTCCTTCGGGAAGGCGTGGTAGAAGTCGGGCGCCGCGATCGGTATCAGCCCGACCCCGACGGCCGCCGCGACGATCAGCGCGTTCTCGCCCTTCTCCAGCGCGGCGCCGGCCAGGGTCTGGATGCCGCTCGCGGCGACCGAGCCGAACAGGACGATGCCCGCGCCGCCGAGGACCGGCAGCGGCACCAGCGCGATGACGGACGCGGCCACCGGGACCAGGCCGAGCAGGATCAGGATGCCGCCGCCGGCCGCGACCACGAAGCGGCTGCGCACCTTGGTCATCGCGACCAGGCCGATGTTCTGCGCGAACGCGCTGCACATGAAGCCGTTGAACAGCGGGCTGATGGCGCTGCCCAGGGTGTCGGCGCGGAGGCCGCCCTCGATGGTCCGTTCGTCGGCGGGGCGGTCGACGATCTTGCCGAGGGCCAGCATGTCCGCCGTGGACTCGGTCATGCAGACCAGCATCACGATGCTCATCGAGACGATCGCGGCGACCTCGAACTGCGGGGCGCCGAAGTGGAACGGGGTGGGGAAGCCGATCGCGTCGGCGTTCTTGATGGCGCCGAAGTCGGTGATGCCGACCGGGATCGCGATGAGCGTGCCGATGATCAGCCCGATCAGTATGGCGATCTGCTGGAGGAAGCCGCGCAGGAGTTTGCGCAGGGCCAGCACGACGAGGAGGGTGACCGCCGCCATGGTGATGTTGGTGGTGGACCCGTAGTCGCGGGCGGTCGCGTTGCCGCCCTGGGACCAGTTGAAGGCGACCGGCAGCAGCGAGACGCCGATCAGGGTGATGACCGTGCCGGTGACCACGGGCGGGAAGAAGCGGACCAGTTTGCAGAAGTAGGGGGCGAGGACGAAGCCGAGGAGGCTCGCGACGATGATCGCGCCGAAGATGACGGCGATCCCGTCGTGCCCCCGGTCCTTGCCGATCGCCACCATCGGGGTCACCCCGGCGAACGAGACGCCGTTGACGAACGGCAGTCTGGCGCCTATCCGCCAGAAGCCGAGCGTCTGGAGCAGGGTGGCTATGCCCGCGGTGAACAGGCTCGCCCCCATCAGGAACGCGGTCTCCTTGGGACTGAGGCCCACGGCGGGCCCCACGATCATGGGCGGGGCCACCACACCCGCGTACATCGCGGCCACGTGCTGGAGGCCGCTGGTGAACATCTTCAGCGGGGGAAGCGTCTCGTCGACCGGATGCTTCCGGTCGGACGGGGCCGTCTCCGGCGCGCCGTCGGGGTGGGGGGTCGCACTTGCGTCGTCGCGAAACCTGGGCGTAGCTGCCACGGCGGTTCCTCCGGTCGGTTACACGTCGGCGGTGACGTGGGGTTCAGGGAGGTGGTGCCGGGGCCGGTCCGCCGGACCGGCCCCGTGTGCTGCGGTGGTGCGGTGAGGCAGGTCGTACGGCTGGTGCGGGCAGCCGGGATCGCCGGGGCGGGAGGCGCGTGCGCGTGGGCGGCGCGCCTCCCGCTCCGGTTGCCGCGGACCCCGCTCGGGTCCGCGGCGGCCGGGCCGAGGGCCGTCCCCCTCGGCCGGCCGCTTGCGGGGCCGCCGGGCCGTCAGGCTCCGGCGGCGATCTGGGCGAGGCGGCGGGCCTCGTCACGGGTGGCGCGGGCGATGGCCTCCTCGTCCGCGGTGACCAGGCGGCCGGACTCCACGACCGGCTTGCCGTCGACCAGCGACAGGGTGACCGGGGCGGCGGCGCCGAAGACGAGCGCGGTGACCGGGTCGGCGATGGAGGCGTGGGCGAGGGTGTCCAGCTTCCAGAGGACCAGGTCGGCGAGCTTGCCGGCCTCCAGCGAGCCGGTCTGCGCGGCGCGGCCCAGGACCTGGGCGCCGCCGTAGGTGCCCAGGCGCAGCGCCTGACGGGCGTTCAGGGCGCGTTCGCGGTGCGGGCCGAGGCGGTTGATGAGGAGGGCGTTGCGCAGTTCGGTGTGGAGCTCGCCGGACTCGTTGGACGCGGTGCCGTCGACGCCGAGGCCGACCGGGACGCCGGCGGCGAGCATGTCCGGGACGCGGGCGATGCCTGCGGCGAGGCGGGCGTTGGAGGACGGGCAGTGGGCGACGCCGGTGCCGGTGCGGGCGAAGGCGGCGATGTCGGAGTCGTTCATGTGGACGCAGTGCGCCATCCACACGTCGTCACCGAGCCAGCCCGTCGACTCGAAGTAGTCGGTGGGGCCCATGCCGAACAACTCGTGGCAGAACTTCTCCTCCTCCACGGTCTCCGATCCGTGCGTGTGCAGCCGCACACCCTTGCGCCGGGCCAGTTCGGCGCCCTGGCGCATGAGTTCGGTGGACACGGAGAACGGCGAGCACGGCGCGACGGCGACCTGGGTCATCGCGTCGAACGAGGCGTCGTGGTGGGCGTCGACGGTCGCCTCGGTGGCGGCGAGCGCGCCTTCCAGGGTCTCCACGGCGAAGTCCGGGGGCAGCCCGCCGTCCTTCTCGCTGCGGTCCATGGAGCCCCGGGCGAGGGTGAAGCGTACGCCCATGTCGCGGGCGGCCCCGATGATGGCACCGGACAGGTCGCCGGACCCCTTCGGGAAGACGTAGTGGTGGTCCATGGCGGTGGTGACGCCGCCGAGCGCCATCATGGCGAGCGAGCCCTGCGCGGCGGTGCGTGCCATCGGCTCGTCGATGCGCGCCCACGTCGGGTACAGCGCGACCAGCCAGTCGAAGAGGTTGTGGTCGGTGGCCAGGCCCCGGGTGATCCACTGGTAGAAGTGGTGGTGCGTGTTGACCAGGCCGGGGGTGGCCAGGTGGCCGGTGCCGTCGATCCGGCGTACGACGTTCTCCAGGCCCTCGGGTGCCCGGCCGGCGCCGACGGACTCGATGCGGTTGCCGGCGACGACGACATGGCCCGAGGCGTACTCGGTGTCGGCGGCGTCGACGGTCGCGATCGAGCAGTTCTCGATGACGATGCGCTCCACCCGGTCGGGGACTGCCGGTGCTGCCATGGTGCTTCCTTCTCTCATCTGGGACGTGGGCACGGCAGGACCCTAGGAGGATTTGAGTGCCACGGCGGTGCGGCCGTGGGTGCCGAGATGGTGGAAGAACAGGTTGAGCAGGACCGCGACGAGCGCTCCCGCGCTGATCCCGGAGCCCAGGACGGTCTGGGCCCAGGACGGGAAGTCGGCGTAGAACCCGGGCGCGGCGAGCGGCACGATGCCCGCGCCGAGGGCCACGGCGACCAGGATGATGTTGGAGCTGTCGTCGAGGCCGGCCTCGGAGAGCGTGCGGATGCCGCTGACGGCGATCGAGCCGAAGAGGACGATTCCGGCGCCGCCGAGCACGGGCATCGGGACGAGCGAGACGACCGCGCCCAGCACCGGGAAGAGGCCCAGGACCAGCAGGGCGGCCCCGGCCGCGGCGACCACGTAACGGCTGCGGACCCTGGTGAGCGAGACGACGCCCACGTTCTGCGCGAAGGCGCTGGTGGGGAAGCCGCCGAAGACGGGGCCGATGAGCGTGGCGAGGCCGTCCGTGCGCAGGCCCCGGGTGAGGGTGCGTCCGTCGGTGCGCCGGTCGCAGATCTCACCGACGGCCAGCATCCCGGCGGACGACTCCGTCATCAGGACGAGCATCACGATGCACAGCGAGAGGATCGCGGCCGGCTGGAATTCCGGCGCACCGAAGGCGAACGGCGTCGGCACGGCCGCCAGCGGGGCGTCGCGCAGGGCGGAGAAGTCGGCGAGGCCGAAGGGGACAGCGGCCAGCGTGCCGATCAACAGACCCATGAGCAAGGCGACTTGCCGCAGGAATCCTCGGCCGAAGCGCTGGATCAGGAGAATCACGACGAGGGTGAACGCGGCGAGCGCGAGGTACTTCATGTCGCCGAAGTCGGTGGCGTTCTTGTCGCCGCCCTGGGCCCAGGAGACCGGTACGGGCATCAGCGTGACCCCGATGAGGGTGATGACGACGCCGGTGACCAGGGGCGGGAAGAAGCGCAGCAGTCTGCCGAAGAACGGTCCGACGGCCAGGCAGAACACCCCGGCGACGAGCACCGCGCCGTAGATCGCGGGGAGTTGGTGCCCGGGCGCGTTGGTCTCGGCGATGGCGAGCATCGGGGCGATGCCGGCGGAGGACGCGGCGTTGACGAACGGCAGCCGGTTGCCGGCGAGGCCGCCGATGCCGAGGGTCTGCAGCAGGGTGGCGCAGCCGGCGATGAGGAGGCTCGCCGCGATGAGCCGGGTCATGCCCGCCGCGTCGAGGCCCACGGCCTGTCCGATGATCAGCGGAGGGGTGACGACGCCGGCGTACATGGCGGCGATGTGCTGGAGGGCGGCCGGCAGGAGCCGCGAGGGGGTGAGCTTCTCGTCCACCGGATGCACCGCACGCTCCGGCGGGGTGGAACAGGGGCCTTCTGCTTCCGCGGGCCCGGATGCTGGCTGTGCCATGAGGGTTCCCTCCGGCCCGGCCGGTGCCCGGCCGCCGTGAGCAGCGGGCGGGCACCGGCGCGGTGCCGCGTCAGAGGTTGGTCATGTCGACCGGGATCTGCGGCTCGACGCCGTCCCGGAGCACGGTGCCCTCGATGAGCCCGTACGGACGGTCGGCCGCGAAGTACACCTCGTTGTCGTTCTTGAGCCCGAACGGCTCCAGGTCGACGAGGAAGTGGTGGTTGTTCGGCAGCGAGAAGCGGATCTCGTCGATCTCGCTGCGGTTGTTGATGATGCGCGAACCCATCTGGTACAGGGTCTGCTGGAGCGAGAGCGAATACGTCTCGGCGAAGGCGTGCAGCATGTGCTTGCGCGCCTGCTCGTAGGACTTCTCCCAGTTCGGCATGCGCTGCTCGTCGCTGGTCCAGTTGTAGCGCCAGCGGGCGGAGACGTCGGTCGCGAGGATGCGGTCGTACGCCTCCTTGAGCGTCGTGTACTTGTCCTTGACGTAGCCCCAGAACTCGGAGTTGGTCGAGTTCATCACGGTCAGGTCCTTGAGCCCGGAGACGACCTGCCACTTCTCACCGTCGAAGGTGATCTGGGCGGTGCGGATCTCCTGGTTCTTGCGGACGAAGGAGTGCTTGACCTCGTCGGACCCGATGAAGCGGGAGTTCGCGTCGGAGGTGGCGATGCGCTCCCAGGCGTACTCCTCGATGCGGATGCGCGCGGTCTTGATCGGCTCCTGCGAGGTCACGAAGTGGCGGGCCAGGTGGATGCCGAACTGCTCGGCGGACTCGATCCCGTGCTCCTTGGCGAACGCGAACACCGTGTTCTTGGTGGTGTCCGTGGGCAGGACGTGCGCGTTGGAGCCGGAGTAGTGGACGTCGTCCATCTCGCCGGAGAGCGCGACCGAGACGTTCAGGTCCTTGATGTGGTGGGTGTCGCCGTCCCGCGTGATCTTGACGACGCGGTTCTCTGCTTTGCCGTACTGGTTCTGGCCGAGAATCGTGGGCATGTGTCTGCTAGCTCCCTCGGTATACGGAGTAGCCGAACGGGTTGAGCAGCAGCGGTACGTGGTAGTGCTCGCCCGGGGTGACGGCGAAAGTGATCGCCACCTCGGGGAAGAACGCGCCGCTGTCCCTTACGCGGGGGGCGTCCTGCTGCGCCTCGGCTTGCTTCTTGGCTGTGAAGTACGGCTCGGTCTCGAAGTCGAGCCGTACGTGGGTGGTGCCGTCCGGCAGGGCCGGCAGGTCCTTGCAGCGCCCGTCCGCATCGGTCGCGGAGCCCCCGAGCGTCACCCACTCGGCGTCGGCGCCCGAGCGGGCGGCGAGCGAGACGGCGACGTCCGCGGCGGGGCGGCCGATGCTGGTGTCCAGGATGTGGGTGGACACCGATGCGGTGGCGAAGGTGCTCAAGACCTTCACTCTCCTTCTGTTACGCGTCTTCCGTGACGAGGCGGGTGAGGCGGATGCGGTTGATCTTGCCCAGTTCGGTGCGCACGATCCCCCGCTCCTGCTCGGGCGGGTTCCCGATGCGGGACTTCACCGCGTCGCGCATCTGCTCACCGGTGGCGCCGGTGGCGCAGATCAGGAAGACATGTCCGAACCGCTCCTGGTAGGCCAGGTTGAGTTCGAGCATCTCGGCCTTGAGCTCCTCGGACGCCCCGGCCATCCCCCGCTGTTCGCGGGAGGACGTCGGGTCCCCGGGCTTCGGGCGGCCGATCGGCGGGTGACCGGCCATGGCCTCGGCCAGGTCCTCCGCGCCGAGTGCCGCCGTGGCGGTGTCGCTCGCGGAGAGCAGGGCTTCGGTGGTGGCGTACGGGCGGTGGGCGAGGATCGCTCGTCCC
Organism: Streptomyces sp. SAS_281; assembly: GCF_052542855.1. NCBI lineage: Bacteria > Bacillati > Actinomycetota > Actinomycetes > Kitasatosporales > Streptomycetaceae > Streptomyces > Streptomyces sp. SAS_281. The sequence continues at coordinate 9,660 of NZ_JBMNDO010000077.1, read as the reverse complement.
CAGGCCGCACTGGCACACACCTCGTGCAGTGCGGCGGTCGCCTCGGCGTCCGCCTGGGTGTTGAACCGGGCGAGGCCCGGCGTGGAGCTCGAAGTCACGGGAGCCTCCGTGGCTGTTCTTCGCTGTGCGTTGGTCGGGCTGCGGATAGCTAACGCCCTCCGCAACACGACGTCAACAGTTTGTTGAAATTCCGTTCACCGAAAAGGCCGCCGCCCGGTGGTCCGGACGACGGCCTGATCGATCATGTGTCGGCTTCCGGCGCCGACGGGCCCAACTACCCGCTTTTGGCGCCGTTTTCCCTGTTCAGGTAGTTGTACACGGTGAACCGGGAGACTCCCAGGGCCCCCGCCACGGTCTCGACCCCATGGCGTACGGAGAAGGCACCGCGTGCCTCCAGGAGCCGGACGGCCTCCTGCTTGGCCTTGCGGTCCAGCTCGGCCAGCGGCATGCCGTGCCGGCGCTCCATCGCGGCCAGGATGTGGTCCAGCGACTCCGAGAGCTGGGGCAGCCGGACCGCCACGACGTCCTCGCCTTCCCAGGCCAGCACCACGTCGTCGAGGTGCGCCTCACCGGGGCCGACGAGCTCGGCCCCCATGGCGTCCACGAGCGGCTTCACGGCGGTGACGAGGGGGTGGTCCACCGGTCCGGTCACTTCGGGTCCTCTCCGATGACGTTGACCTGGAGCGAGACCCGGGTGGCACCCGATGCCAGTGCTTGCCGCAGCAGGCTGTCCACGGCGGTGAGCACCTGATCGGCACCGCCCTCCGCCGTGTTGCCGAACGGTCCGACGTCGACGGCGTCCAGCTCTGCCCCCTGGATGACCTCGCGCGCCACGACCGCGTGCGCGGGGGCCTCGTCCAGATCGAAGGGCTCGGTGGTGAACTCCACTCTCAAGCGCATGGTGCCTCCCTGATGCGTTCCGCCGCCGGGGCGACCCGCGGCTCGGGCTCGACCCTAACGCCCCGGCGAGACGCCTACACCGGCAGTACGCAGACCGCCGCCGGGGCCGCGTACGGGGTCCCGGCCGAGGTCAGGGCGCCGGTGGCCGTGTCGACCCGGAAGGCGGTGACCGTGCCGGACCTCTGGTTGGCGGCGAAGAGCAGGGTGCCGTCCGGCGAGAACGCGGTGTGCCGGGGGAAGTCGCCGCCCACGGGCACGGTGTCGAGCAGGCGCAGCGCGGCTCCGCCGCCCTCGACGGCGTACCGGGTGAGGCTGTTGTGCCCCCGGTTGGCGAGGTAGGCGAACCGGCCGTCCCCGGTGACCAGGAACTGCGCGGGGTAGCTGGTGCCGGAGCCCGTGCCGGTGGACTGGGGGTCCCCGGGGGCGAGCGTGCCGGTGGCGGGGTCGTAACCGCAGACCACCGCCGTGTTGTCGAGCTCGCAGGCCAGGTACGCGTGGCGTCCGTCGGGGTGGAAGGTGAGGTGGCGGGGGCCGGCGCCCGGCCGCAACGAGGCGTACGAGACCTGCTCCAGGGTGCCGCGCGTCTCGTCCAGCCGGTACGTGTACACCGTGTCGTTCCCGAGGTCGACGGCGAGCACGTGGCCGCCGTCGGGCGAGGTGATGATCTGGTGCGCGTGCGGGCCGCCCTGCCCCGGTCCGGGAGCGGGCGAGCTGTGGGCGACCAGGTCGGTGCGCTCGCCCACCGATCCGTCGTCGGCCAGGGGGTGCACGGCGACGCTGCCGGAGGTGTAGTTGGCGCTGAACAGCCAGCGTCCGCCCGGGTGGACCGAGAGGTGACAGGGGCCGGCACCGCCGGTGGACCGGGTGCCGAGCACCCGGAATCCGTCCGCGAGGTCGACCGCGGTGACGCCGCCGTTCTGCTGCTCGTCCACGGCGTAGAGCGTGCCGCCCGTGGGGTGGAGGGCGAGGTAGGACGGGTTCTCGACACCCGTGACGACGGTGCGGGCGGTGATGCTCCCGGCCACCCGGTCGTACGCGGCGACGCCGATGCCGGTGCCGCCCGGACTGGTCGAGGTGTAGGTGCCGAGGTAGAGGGTGCCGGTGCCGCGGGTCGCGCGGCGGGCGGGGTGCGGCGGGTGGTGGGGGTGGCGGGGCGCGGGCGCGGAGCGCGGGAGGCTGGGGGCGGCGGCGAGGGCGCCGCCCGCCAGGAGGGCTCCGAGCAGGGTGCGGCGGCTGGTGGGGGACGTCATGCGAGGCACCTCGTGGGGTCGGTTGCGTCGGATGTGCCAGCCACAGTGGCCCTGCCCGGGGCCCACCGCAAGAGGCACACCGGCCATTGCGCAGGGTGCAACACGGTGGGGCGCCCTCAATCCCCGGACTGGATGTCACCCCGCGTGGACGAGGTGATCGGCTCGCGCTGCGCGAAGTCGCCCGGCGGGATGCCCGGATGGTGGCCGCCCTCGACCGGCTCGACGGCGGCGGCCGGGCCGAGGGCCAGCCGGGACACGATGCGGTAGCGGTCGCCCCGGTAGAGCGAGTGCACGTACTCGACGGGGCGCCCCGTGGTGTCCGAGGTCAGCCGCTCGAAGAGCAGGGCCGGGGACAGCTCGGGAACGTCCAGGAGGCTGGCCTCGGCCCGGGTCACCACGGTGGGCTCGATCGCCTGGACCGCCTCGTGGACGTGCACGTCGTGGCGCTCGCGCAGGTGCTCGTACAGATCACCGCTCTCCAGCTCCTCGGCGGACAGGCCGGGCACCAGCTCGGCCCGGATGTGCAGGTGCTCGATGGCCATGGGCGCGCCGTCGACCAGCCGCAGCCGGGCGACGTACACGATGTCGGCGGCCGGTGACATGCGCAGTTTCCGGCCGACCCGGGCGCCGGCCTGGAGGGTGGTGAATTCGAGGAGCCGGCTCGACCAGGCCCCGGCCGCCTGCGGCACCGAGAGGGCGAGGTCCGCCGAGATGAGCTCCTGGGTGATCTTCGCGGGTGCGACGAACATGCCCCGGCCGTGCTCCCGTACGAGGAGCCCCGTCGCGACCAGTTCGTCCACCGCCGCGCGCAGGGTGGGCCGGGAGACGCCCAGCGTGGCGCACAGGGACCGCTCCGAGGGGATCGCGTCGCCCGGGCGCCGGGACTCGATCATCTCCAGGATGGCGTCGCGGGCCCGCTCCCGTTTGAGCACCGTCCCCGATGCGTCGGCGTCCATGCGCTGCCCCCTTCTGGCGGGTTGGGTACCTGACCACTTAACCACTGGTCAGATGGATTGTAGCCGCAATCGCGAGTCACCCCCCTGAGAGGTCGCCAAAATCCTTTGAATACAGGGGGCTTGACGGCTCCATTGGTCCATGCCACCTTCATCCACCAACAAGAGGTGAGCTGTCCAGCGGCCTTCACTGGTCAGGTGGTCAGGTCCTGTTCTCCCAGAGGTGAACCGTGAAGTACCGCTTGCTTGCCGGTGGGTCCGTGCTCGTGCTGGCCGCCGTCCTCAGCGCCTGTGGCTCGTCCGACGACTCGTCCGACTCCTCCGGGGACGGCCGGACGAGCATCGACGTCTGGCTGATGCGCGACAGCGTCTCGGCGCAGTTCCAGAAGGAGTTCGTCCAGGGCTTCGAGAAGGCGCACCCCGACATCCGGGCCCGGGTGCAGATCCAGGAGTGGGACGGCATCGGCGAGAAGATCACCGCCGCGCTCGCCAGCAACGACGCCCCGGACGTCATCGAGAGCGGCAACACCCAGGTCGCCCAGTTCGCGCAGAGCGGCGGGCTGCTCGACCTCACCGACAAGGTGGACGAGCTGAACGGCAAGGACTGGCTGAAGGGCCTCGCGGAGCCGGGGGCGTACGAGGGCAAGCAGTACGGCATCCCGTACTACGCGGCCAACCGCGTGGTCATCTACCGCACCGACCTCTTCGAGAAGGCGGGCATCGACGCGAAGACCATCAAGACCCGCGACCAGTGGATCGCCGCGACCGAGAAGCTCAACAAGGGCGGCAACCAGGGCATCTACCTGCCGGGCCAGACCTGGTACGCCCTGGCCGGCTTCATCTGGGACGAGGGCGGGGACCTCGCGACCGGGTCCGGTGGCAAGTGGAAGGGCGCCCTGGACACCCCGGAGGCGCTGCGCGGCATGGAGTTCTACGGGAAGCTCCAGGCGCTGGGCAAGGGGCCCAAGGACGCCGACGAGGCCGACCCGCCGCAGGCAGACGTGATGGCGCAGGGCAAGGTCGCCCAGGTCATCTCGACCCCGGGCGGCGCCAACGTCGTCATCGAGAAGAACCCGGACCTGAAGGGGAAGCTGGGCTTCTTCCCGATTCCCGGCAAGACCGCCGGCACCCCGGGCGCCGTCTTCACCGGCGGCTCGGACCTGGTGATCCCCACCGCCTCCGGCAAGCAGGAGGCGGCGCTCACCTTCATCAAGGAACTCACCGGCGACGCCTGGCAGAAGAAGCTCGCCGTCGCCATGAGCTACGTGCCGAACCGGACCACGCTCGCCTCCGCCGTGGCAGCCGACCCGGGCGCCGCCGCGATGGCGGTCGGCGCGGCGAACGGCCACGCCACGCCCAACACACCGAGCTGGGCCGCGGTCGAGGCGGAGAACCCCATCAAGGACTACATGACCGCCGTGCTCACCGGCGGTGACCCGGCGAAGGAGGCCGCCAAGGCGTCCGCCGACATCACCCGGGCCATGAACTCCGGCTCCTGATCCCCGCCCCCACACCCAGACCGTCGAGAGGAGGCGTGCCGTGTCGGTCATCCGGGAGCGGACCGCACCCCCCAGTCCCAAGCGCCGGGCCGTTCCCGGCACGTCCGGTCCGCCGCCCCGCCGGCGGCGGTCCGGGGAACCGCGCGGCCTGTGGCCGTACGCCCTGATCGCACCGGCGGTCGGCGGCATGCTCTACCTGCTGGTCTATCCGCTGCTGCGGGCGGTCCTGATCTCGCTCCAGGACTTCCGGCTGCGCCAGCTGATCACGGGGGACGCGGAGTTCGTCGGGCTGCGCAACTACCGCACGCTGCTGACGGATGCGCGGTTCTGGGAGGTGGTCCGGCGCACCTTCCTGTTCATGGCGGTCAACGTGGTCCTGATCATGGTGATCGCGACCCTGGTCGCCCTGATGACCGAGCGCCTGGGCAAGGTCGCCCGGACGGTGGTGCTCAGTTCGCTGGTGCTGGCCTGGGCCATGCCGGTGATCGCCGCCACCACGGTCTTCCAGTGGCTGTTCCACTCCGAGTTCGGCATCGTCAACCATCTGCTGACCGGTGCGGGGTTCTCCTCGTTCGACCGGTATCCGTGGTTCGCGCACGGCACCGCCGCCTTCGCCATCCTGGTCCTGCTGGTCGTGTGGCAGTCGGTGCCGTTCGCGGCGATCACGATCTACTCCGCGCTGACCACGGTCCCGACCGAGCTGTACGAGTCGGCGCGGCTCGACGGGGCGAGCGGCGCCCGGATCTTCCGCTCGGTCACCCTTCCGGTGCTCCGGCCGATCTTCCTGCTGGTGTTCTCGCTGGAGGTGATCTGGACGTTCAAGGCGTTCGTCCAGATCTGGGTGATGACCCGGGGCGGCCCGGGCGACGCGACGACGATCCTGCCCGTGTACGCGGTCCAGACCGCGCTCGCCGGCCAGCGTTACGACCTGGGATCGGCCGCCTCGATGGTCACCGTGGTCCTGATGTCCGGGGTGCTCGTCCTCTACTTCCGCCAGATGCTCCGCCAGGAGGACGAGATCCGATGAGCCGTGCCCGCAACGCCCGCCTGCGGCGGCTTCCGCTGAACGCCGCGGCCGCGCTGACCGTCCTGGTCTGCCTGTTCCCCGTCTACTGGATGATCTCCACCGCGTTCAAACCGTCCAAGGACATCCAGTCCTCCGACCCGCAGCTCTTCCCGCGCACCTGGACGCTCGACCACTTCCGCACCGCCGTGCAGGCCGACGGCTTCGGGATGTTCTGGCGCAACAGCGTGCTGGTGACGGTGAGTTCGATCCTGCTGGCACTGATCGTCGCGCTGGCCTCGGCGTACGCGGTGGCCAGGCTGCGCTGGAAGGGGCGGCGGCAGTTCATGCTCATGGTGTTCATCGCGCAGATGGCGCCCTGGGAATCGTTGATCATCCCGATCTACATCATCTCCCGCGACACGGACATGCTGGACCGGCTGCCGACGCTCACCCTCGTCTACTTCATGGTCACGCTGCCGTTCTCGGTGATCGTGCTGCGGGGCTTCATCGGGACCATCCCGCCGGAGCTGGAGGAGGCCGCGCAGGTCGACGGCTGCACCAGGACCGCCGCCTTCCGGAAGGTGGCCCTGCCACTGCTCGCGCCCGGGCTGATGGCCACCTCGCTGTTCGGCTTCATCACCGCCTGGAACGAGTTCGCGTACGCCAACTTCCTGATCATCAAGCACCAGGACAGCCGCACCCTGCCGGTCTGGCTGTCCTCCTTCCAGAACACCTTCGGCACCGACTGGGGCGCCACGATGGCCGCCTCCACCCTCTTCGCCCTGCCCGCGCTGGTGGTCTTCCTGCTGCTCCAGCGCCATGTCACCTCCGGCTTCGCCGCCGGCGCCGTCAAGGGCTGACCGACGAACCCTCTCCCCTTCCGGAGGCCCCGCATGCCCGCACCCCGCCCCGAACACTCCCTCGTCCCCCGCCCCCGCAAGGTCTCCGCGCGCCCCGGCCGCTTCACCCTGACCCCGGACACCGGCATCCGCGCCTACCCCGGCGCGGAGGGCGCCGCCGACCTGCTGCGCACCCTGCTCCGGCCCGGCACCGGACTCCCCCTCGCCCCCTCCGCCACCGGCCGCGTCGTGCTCGCCCTGGACCCGCAGCTCAGCGGCCTCGGCGAGGAGGGGTACGGGCTCACCATCGGCCCGGACACGGTGCTGCTGCGGGCCGCCCGGCTGCCCGGCCTGCTGTGCGGGGTCCAGACGCTGCGCCAGCTCCTGCCCTCCGAGGCGCTCTCGGCGGGGGCCCGGCCCGGCGGTGCCTGGACACTGCCGTGCGTGGAGATCAGCGATGTCCCGGCGTACCCGTGGCGCGGCACGATGCTCGACGTGGCCCGGCACTTCCAGCCGGTCTCCTACCTGCGCCGTTACGTGGACCTGATGGCCCTGCACAAGCTGAACACGCTGCACCTCCACCTCACCGACGACCAGGGCTGGCGGATGCCGGTGGCCGCGTACCCGAGGCTGACGGGGATCGGCGGCCACCGCACCCAGTCGATGTCCGGTCCGCCGGGCGGCCCGGTCGAGAGCTTCGACGGCATCCCGCACTCGGGGGCGTACACCACCCAGGAGCTGCGCGGCCTCGTTCGGTACGCGGAGGCGCGGGGGGTGCGGGTGGTGCCGGAGATCGAGATGCCGGGCCATGTCCGTGCCGCGCTGGCCGCCCATCCGGAGCTGGGCAACGACCCGTCGAGGCGGCTGGGCGTGTGGACCAAGTGGGGCGTCTGCGACACGGTGTTCGGGGTCCACGAGGAGGTCTTCGACTTCTGCCGGACGGTGCTGGACGAGGTCATGGACGTCTTCCCGTCGCCGTACATCCACGTCGGCGGCGACGAGTGCCCCACCACCGAGTGGGAGAACAGCCCGGCGGCCCGGGAGCGGGCCGCCGCGGAGGGGCTGCCCGACGCGCGGGCCCTGCACGGCTGGTTCATGGGCCGGATCGGGGCGTACGTGACCGAGCGGGGCCGCATCCCGGTCGGCTGGGCGGAGACCGGCACCGGACTTCCCCCGGAATTCACGGTGATGACCTGGCGCGACCCGGCCCACGCCCGCGCCGCCGCCCGCCGCGGCCACCAGGTGGTCGCCGCCCACTACCGGGCCACCTACCTCGACTACGCCGAGTCCGACGCCCCCGGCGAACCGCTCACGCAGCCGGGCCCGCCCGTCGGGCTGCGCACGGTGCACGGAGACCGCTCGCTGACCGACGACTGGGAGCCGGATGACGCGGCCCGGCTGCTCGGCACGCAGGCCCAGCTGTGGACCGAGTACGCGCCCACCCCGGACCGGATCGAGTACCAGACGTATCCGAGGCTGTGCGCCCTCGCGGACCGCGCCTGGTCCGGCGGCGGCGACGGCTGGCCCGGCTTCCTGGCCCGCCTCGGCCACCACACCACCCGGCTGGACGCGCTCGGCGTCCGCTACCGCCCCCTGAGCCCCCGGCCGCTTCCCGCGGCGTCCCCAGGAACAGTGCCGACCCCGTGACCTCCCACCCCCCAGGAACAGCGCCGACCCCCTGAAGTCGCACTCCCCCACGACGTTCCCGGAAGGAACAGACGCATGAAGTCACACGCGAAGAGCCGGCTGCGCGCCGCCGCCGCGGCCGCCGCCACCGTGGCCCTGGGCTGTACGGCCCTGGCCGCCGTCCCCACGACGGCGAGCGCCGCCGGCGAACCGATCGCCGTGCAGTACCGCACCGGCGCATCGGGGGCGAGCGCCGACCAGAGCGAACCCTGGCTGAAGGTGCGGAACACCGGCAGCGGGTCCGTGCAGCTCAGCGACGTGAAGGTCCGCTACTACTTCAAGGGCGACGCGGTGGGCGAGGTCTACCGGTTCGCCTGCTCCTGGGCGGTGAAGGGCTGCGGGAACATCACGGGGACGTTCGGCACGCTCGCGCACCCGACCGCCACCGCCGACCGCTACCTGGAGATCGGTTTCACCTCCGGCGCGGGCTCCCTGGCACCCGGTGCCGACACCGGTGACATGCAGCTGCGGTTCTACCGGTCGAACTGGCAGCCGCTGGTGCAGAGCGACGACTACTCGTTCGGCGCCGGCTCGACCGCGTACACCGACTGGACGAAGGTGACCGCGCAGCTCGGCGGGGCCACGGTCTGGGGCACGGCTCCCGCGGGCAACGACCCCACCGACCCGACCGATCCCACGGACCCGACCGACCCCACCGACCCGCCGGGTGACGGGGCGACGCTGTTCGACGACTTCAACTACAGCGGCCACGCCGACCCGCAGATCGCCGCGCACGGCTGGAGCGTCCGCTCCAACTCGGGCGGGCCCGGCGTGCCCGGCGCCACCTGGGCGCCGGACAAGGTCACGTTCGCCACGCAGAGCGGCAACTCCATCATGAACCTGGAGACGTCGACGGCGGGCACCGGCGAGTCGACCAAGCAGACCGAGATCCTGACCCAGTCGATGAAGTTCCGCAACGGCACGTACGCGGCGCGGGTCAAGTTCAACGACGCGCCGAAGTCGGGCCCGGACGGCGACCACCTCGTCCAGACGTTCTTCACCATCAACGACCTCAAGGCCCCGATGGCGGACGACTACGCCGAGTACGACTTCGAGTACCTGCCCAACGGCGGCTGGGGCGAGAGCGGCAACATCCTCTACACGACCTCGTGGGAGACCTACCGGCCCGACCCCTGGGAGGCGGTCAACCAGCACACCGAGTCCCGGCAGAGCTACGCCGGCTGGCACGACCTGGTGGTGACCATCGACAACAGCAGCATCACGTACTACATCGACGGGCAGCTCTTCGGTACCCACGGTGCGGCCTACCTCCCGGAGCGCGGGATGTCGATCAACTTCAACCAGTGGCTGATCGACCTCGCCGGGCAGACGAGCACGACCCCGCGCGCGTACGACCAGCAGGTGGACTACGTCCTGCACGTGAAGGACCAGGTCCTCACGCCTTCACAGGTGAACGCGAAGGTGGCCGCGTTGCGCGCGGCGGGGACGACGTTCCAGGACACGGTTCCGGCCGGGTGATCCGGTAGCGGGACGAACGGGCGGGGGGGGGGCCGACGGGCCTCCGCC
>NZ_JBMNDO010000076.1:0-38641 GCF_052542855.1 Streptomyces sp. SAS_281 | reverse complement strand
CGCCAGTACTCGGAGTCCATGAACGCCTGGTACGACTTCTTGAACGTGTCGGGGACCGGCGCCGTGCTGGTCTCCGGGTCGAAGACCGGCGGGTTGCGGCCGGCGCAACGGCCGCGCCCGTACGACGGGGTCCGCCCGGTCAGCTCTGCGGCAGGATGACCGCCCGGCCGTTGATCTTGCCGGCGTGCAGGCGCTCGTAGGCGAGTGGTGCCTCGTCCAGCGGGTACGTCTCGACGTGGACGTCCACCGCGCCCGCGTGGGCCAGGTCCAGCACCTCGGCCAGTTCGGAACGCGACCCCCAGTACGGGGCGGTGACCGTCGTGTTGAACGGCAGGACGCCGAAGCCGACGGGCAGCGTTCCCCCGCCGATGCCGACGATGGTGACGTCCGAGTCGATGGCGGCCGCCGCGCCCGCCGTGGCGACGGTCGGCGGGGCGCCGACGAAGTCCAGGACGACTTGGGCGCCGATGCCGCCCGTCAGTTCACGGATGCGGGCGGCCGCGTGCTCGTCGGACAGGACGGTCTCGTGCGCCCCGACGGTGCGGGCGAGGGCGAGCTTGTCCTCGGTGACGTCGAGGGCGATCACCCGGGCCGACGTCAGGGCGCGCAGCAACTGGATCGCCACGTGGCCGAGGCCGCCGGTGCCGATGACGACGGCGGTGGCCCCGGGCACCAGCTTCGGCAGGGAGCGCTTGATGGCGTGGTACGGGGTGAGGCCGGCGTCGGTGAGCGGCACGGTGCGCACGGGGTCGAGGTCGCCGATGGGCACCAGGTGGCGCGGGTCGTCCACGATCATGTACTCGGCCATGGCACCGGGCGAGCCCAGGCCGGGCGGGTTGATGCCGAGCTCGGCGGCGCGCAGGCAGTAGTTCTCCTTGCCCTCGGCGCACTTCACGCAGGTGCCGCAGCCCCAGGGGCCGTAGACGGCGACGGACTGGCCGGTCTCCAGGCCGGTGACGCCGTCGCCGAGCGCGGCGATCGTGCCGACGCCCTCATGGCCGAGGGTGAGCGGCAGCGGGTACGGGAACTCGTCCGCGGTCCAGCTCATCACGGCGATGTCGGAGTGGCAGACGCCGGCCGCCGTGACCTTCAGCAGTACCTGCCCCGGACCCGGCTCCGGGTCGGGCACGGTGACAACCTCGGGTGCGGCGCCGATCTCGCGGTACTGAACTGCCTTCATGGGGTCCTCCTCGACCTCTGTGGCTGTGACTCTCGTGTGGCCCCCGAAACCCCCCGTTTCCCCCGTCCCCCGCGCCTCCGTCGCGATCAGGAGGCGGAGTAGCCGCCGTCCACCAGGTGGTAGCTGCCGTGGATGAACGAGGCGCGGTCCGAGAGCAGGAACGCGGCGAGCTCCGCGACCTCCTCGGACGTGCCCAGGCGGCCCGCCGGGTGCAGCGAGATCAGGTGGTCCCGGGCCGGGCCCTCCGTGTCCCGCAGCAGCGGGGTGTCGATGTAGCCGGGGCCCACGGCGTTGATCCGGACGTTCTGGGCGGCGTACTCCAGGGCGGCGGTCTTGGTGAGGCCGACGACGCCGTGCTTGGCCGCGACGTACGCCGGCGAGCCGGCGAAGCCGTTGGTGCCCAGGATCGAGGACATGTTGACGATCGCGCCGCCGCCCGCGGCGACGATGGCGGGCAGCTCGTGGCGCATCGAGTAGAAGACGCCGCTGAGGTTGGTCGCGACGACCCGGTCCCAGTCCTCGACGGCGTACTCACCGGTGGGGTTGCTGGGACCGCCGATGCCCGCGTTGTTGACGGCGAGGTGCAGTGCGCCGAAGGTGTCGACGGCGAACCGCACACCCGCCTCGACGGACGCGGGGTCGGTGACGTCCATGGCCACGGCGGCGGCCCGGCCGCCGGCGGTCTCCAGGGCGGCGGCCGCCTCGCGGGCGCTCGCCTCGTTGTAGTCGGCTACGACGACGGAGGCGCCCGCGCCGGCGAGCCGGTGGGCGAGGGCCAGGCCGATGCCGGAGGCCCCGCCGGTGACGAGGGCGGTGCGGCCGGCGAACTCCTGGTCGGTGGGGGTGGTGGTGCTCATGAGATGCCGTTTCCTTCCGTGGTGGTGCTGGTGGTGCTGTGCGGTGCGCCGGCGCCGGGCGGCGCGGGGCCGGTGAAGAGTTCGCCGGCCAGGGCGTCGAAGGCCCGGTCGACGAGCCGGGGCAGCTCGTCGGGGCGGTCCCCGCGCACCCAGGCGGCCTGGGCGGCGAGCAGGGCGCCGGCTCCGGCGGCGACCGTGACGGCGGGCCGCAGGTCGCTGAGGGGGTCGGTGCCGAGCCGGTCCGCGACGATGGCGACCGAGTCCGCCTGCGCGTCCACCCGGATGTGGTGGAAGGCCGCGTAGAGGGTCGGTTCGCGCTCGGCGAGGACCAGCAGCTCGTAGATGCGCGGGCGGCGGTGCCAGGCCGGGACCACGGGGTCCTGGAGCCAGTCCTGGACGGCCCGGCGGTAGGCGGTGAGCGGGGGCTCGCCGGCCGGGCGGGCGCGCAGGGCGTCGTTGATCCGGTCGCCGTCGCCCCGGACCGAGTCCAGGACGGCGTCCTCCTTGCCGGCGAAGTACCGGCTGAAGGTGCGGCGGTCCAGGTCGGCGCGTTCGGCGATCTCCTCGACCGTGACCTCCCTGAGCCCCCGGTCGAGCACGAGCTCGAACGCGGCCCCGGCCAGCGCGTCCCGGGTCCGGCGGGCCTTGCGGCCCCGCCTGTCCGGAATCTTCCGTTCCGCTTGCATGTGTGCCACCGTACATCTGAAAATGTCCCGGCGCGACAGAAGTCGCACCGGGACAGAAAGAGCTGGTGTACGCACGTCAGCGTGCGCTGAACACCTCGGCGGCCCGTTCCGCCTCGTGCCCCGCCGGAACGGGCGGGGCCGCCTCGGCGGAGGTGGCGCGGCGCAGGGCGAGTACGGCCACGTCGTCGCGTCGCACCCCGCCGGAGAACTCCTCCAGGTCGTGTCCGAGCGCGTCGAGCACTTCCTGCGGGCTCCCGTGCGCCCAGCGGCTCAGCCGGGAGTCCAGCGGGTAGAAGCGCCCGTCGGCGTCGCGGGCCTCGGTGACCCCGTCGGTGAACATCAGGAGCGTCGCGCCGGGCGGGAAGTCGAGCCGTTCCGCGGTGCGGCCCTCGTTGCTGAGTTCCGCCATGCCCAACGGTACGGAGGTGTGGCGCAGGGGCACGGGGACGGCGACCCCGTCGTGCAGCAGCCGGGGCAGCAGATGGCCGCAGTTCACCGCACGGACCCGGCCGTCGCCGTCGAAGCCGAGGACGAGCGCGGTCACGAAGCGTTCGGTGTCACCGGTCTGGGCGGCGAAGGCGTTCTGCCGGGCCACGGCGTCCTCCAGCCGGTCCACGACACCGATGAGGGAGGGCTCGCGAATGGCCGCCTCGCGGAACGCGCCGAGGACGGCGAAGCCCACACCGATGGCGGGAAGCCCCTTGCCCTGGACGTCTCCGATGATCACCCGGGTGCCGTACGGGGACTGGACGACCTCGTAGATGTCCCCGCCGACCAGGTGGTCCTCCTCGATCGGCGTGTAGGTGCCGTGGGCGGTGATCTGGTCGGTGGGGATGGGCAGCGGGCGCAGGATCTGGCGCTGAAGGGCCACGGCGGCGGAGCGGAGCCGGGCGATCTCGGTGGCGTGCCGGATGCGCAGGGCACAGGCGCCGACGCTGAGCAGGCAGGCGAAGAGGGTGAAGACGATGCTGCTGATCATGTCCCACGCGGTTCCGCCGGTCGCCGCACGCGTGACGACGGCCGCCCCGGTGACCCAGGCGCCGGCGACGGCGGTCTGGCCGACCGTCCCGAAGACCGAGACGAGGGCCGGCGCGACCACGAGGAGCGGCACCAGGCGCAGGTCCTCGCCGGCGAGGACGTCGAGGCACACGATCACGGCGGTCAGCAGGGCCAGGCCACCGGACAGCGCCCCGTTTCCGATGCGTGGAGCGCGCGCTGCCGCCTCTCCCGCCTCGGTGCCGGGGAGCGCCGCACGGGGCGCCGGCCGGCTCAGGAGTCCGAAGGTCACGGCCCTCTCCTTCCGGGATCGGCCGGCGCCCCGCGCGCCGGCGTTCTCTTCCATTCGACCCGGCGGAGGGAGGGAGCACACGAGGCTTACGGCCTGATGGGCCCGGCCGAAGGTCCCGGTACGCGTCCGGGGCGGGTGCCTCCCGGTCCGGAGGCACCCGTCCGATCAGCGCGCGGCCGTCACGCCGGCGGAGTGACCGGGCGCGGGGACCACCGGCCCGGGCGGGACGAACGCGGCCAGGAACTCGACCCGTCGGCGGAGCTCGAAGCCGAGCGCCTCGTAGAGCCGGACGGCGCCGGTGTTGGCGGCGGCCGCGTGCAGGAACGGGGTCTCGCCGCGCAGGCGGATCTCGTGGGCGACGGCGCGCACGAGTCCGCCGCCGAGCCCCTGGCCGCGTACCGACTCGTCGGTGCAGACGGCGCTGATCTCGCTCCAGCCCGGCGGGCGCATGCGTTCCCCGGCCATGGCGACGAGCACTCCGTCCCGGCGCACCCCCAGGTAGGTGCCGAGCTCCACGGTCCGGCACTCGAAGGGGCCGGGCCGGGTGCGGGCGACGAGGTCGAGCATCTCCGGTACGTCGGCGGGGCCCAGCCGGACCGCTTCGGGGAGGGGCGCCGCGGCCACGCCCGCGTCGACCAGCTGGACGCCGTCGGCGTGGAAGGTGATCTCCCAGTCGGCGGGCGGGGGCTGCCGGAACGCGGTGATGGTGACGCCTCCGCCCGGTCCGGTGAGCGCCGCCACGTCGGCCCAGTCGGCGGGCCCGGGGTCCGGCGGGAGCGCGACCCAGGGGGCGACCTCGGAGGCGTAGCGCAGCACGCGGCCCCGGCGTTCGGCGAAGCGGGCGTGGGTACCGCGCAGCGCGGTGCCCACCGGGTCGTCCAGGGGATGGCCCGGGTCCGGAAGCATGCTCACGCGGTCACCTCGGCGACGAGCAGTTCACCGGGGCCGGGTTTCGGCCGTTCCAGTTCGGTGAGGACCTCCACCTCCGGTCCGCCGTTGCGGGTGAACACGTACGCCTTCGGCATGAGCTCCTACTCCCCTGTTCCGTGCGACGGCGCCCCGCTGACGGACGCCACAGCTGCGGCAAGGACGAGTGGCGCGCGGGTATTCCCGTACCGTCGATTTCGACTCAATCACCGCCGGGTACCAGCCGGTGGGCCCCTGCGGCGTGCCGTCCTGTGGCACGCTGATGGCGGCCGTCCCACCGGGCTCCCCCGTACCGGTGGGGCGGTCCTCGCCCGTCGCGGGGCCGTGCCCCGGTCCGGTCAGTCGCGGTCCCGTCCGGGGGCCCGGCCCGCGTAGTAGGTGGCGATCATGTCCTCGTCGCCGTGTCCGGCGGCCTCGGCGCGCTCGAAGCGGGCGGCCGACGCGGCGGCCAGGTCCAGCCGGACACCGGCCTGTGCGGCCGCGTCGAGGATGAGCCGGGTGTCCTTGAGGGCGGTGGACAGGGCGAAGCTCGGGGTGAGGTCCCCGTCCAGGACAGCGGCGGACTTGGCCTGGAGGTAGCCCGAGTCGAGCGGTCCGCCCTCGACCAGGCCGAGGAACGCACGCGGGTCGACGCCGAGTCCCTCGGCGAGGTTCAGGCACTCCGCGACGCCACCGACCATGTTGACCACCCAGGCGTTGACCACGAGCTTCAGCCGGGAGGCCGCCCCCGGCTCCTCCCCGGCCCACACCGTGCGCTGCCCGATCGCGTCCAGCACCGGTTCGACCACCGCGCGGGCGGCCTCGGGGCCGGAGACGAGGACGGTCAGCGCACCCTGCTCGGCGGGCTGCCGGGTGCCGACGACCGGGGCGTCGAGGTGGATCAGGCCGAGGTCGGCGGCGCGCTGGGCCAGTTCGACGGCGCCGTCCGGGCCAACCGTGGAGGTCTGGAGCAGCACCTGGCCCCGGTGCAGCCCCTCGGAGGCGGCGGCGAGCGCGGCGGCGACGGCGGTCGTGTCGGTGAGTGCGGTGAGCACGACATGGGCGCCGCGCACGGCCTCCTCCGCCGTGCCGGTGACGGTGGCACCGTCGGCGGCGAGCGGGGCGGCCTTGGCCTGCGTGCGGTTCCAGGCCCGGACCTCCAGACCGGCGCGGAGCAGGCTGCGGGCCATGGCCGCGCCCATGATCCCGGTGCCGAGTACGGCGACGACGGGCCGCTGCGGTGCGGCGGGGACTGCTGAGGTCATGGGATTCCCTTCGTCGGCCGCTCCCCGGAGGGCGCGGCGGCTTCGGCTTCTCAGGGCTGCCGCAGCGCGCCTTCCAGCACGGCGGCGTGTACGGCTCTGGCGAGTCGCGCGCCCCAGCGGGAGCGCGGCCCGGCGAACGGTTCGGCGGCGCCGGTCCCGGGTCCCGGTTCGGGGGCGGCGAGGCAGACGGCGTCCGTGGGGGTGCCGGAGCAGTCGAGCCCGGCGTCCAGGAGCGCCTGCACCTTGGCCTCCGTGGCGGTGGCCACGGCGTTGACCAGGGCGGCGTCGGACAGCGGCAC
Organism: Streptomyces sp. SAS_281; assembly: GCF_052542855.1. Lineage (NCBI taxonomy): Bacteria > Bacillati > Actinomycetota > Actinomycetes > Kitasatosporales > Streptomycetaceae > Streptomyces > Streptomyces sp. SAS_281. The sequence continues at coordinate 32,160 of NZ_JBMNDO010000076.1, read as the reverse complement.
CGGGAACGTCACCACGATGTTGACGGTGCCGGGGCGCGGCGGTCCGCCGGTGCCCTCGTCCGGCCCGGCGGCCCAGCCGCGTACGCCCAGACCGCAGGTGGCGGTGGCGTGCACGTCCTCGTCGCCGGCCGTGGTGTACGCGGTGACGTCCGCGGCGGTCATGAGGCCCGCGCCGGGACCGGTGAGGCGTGCGGCGGCGGCGATCTCGGCGAGGTGGCGGTCCGGGTCCAGGCGGGGGTAGCCGCCGGGCACCTGCGCGTTGAGGATCCACTCGCGCGGGCCGATGCCGCCGCCCAGGACCGCGCTGCTGCACACCCGCCAGCCGGGGCCCAGCCGCCAGAGGAGGTGGTGCAGCTCCGCGCCGTCCTCGCGCCGGGCGAGCAGTTCGCCGCGTTGCGCGGGGGGCCGGATGCGTACGGAACGGATGGGCACCCCCGGGTGGCGCGGCGGGACGTCGGTCGGCTTGGACCCGTTGATCATATGTGCCGGGGCGGGGGCACCCGGGGTCCGCCCCCACTCCACCGCCCCGGTGCGCACCGCCCACCCGTTCACCCGGATGGCGTAACGGGCGCGAGAGCCGCGCAGCCGCGTGACGCGGGCGCTGCGCCGGTCCGAGGCGGATGCCGCTCGCCGCTCCCGGTGGCCGGGCGGTTGCAGCGTCCATCCGGGTGAGGCGCGATGGAATCCGGACGCGCCTTCTCTGCTGGACCCACCCACAGGACGCGCCCGGGCGAGGAGGATTCGGATATGGGAGCCGCTGACGGTTTCACGGATTCCGGAGAGCTCGACGGCCTGACGGTGTACGACACCGAGGGCGAGAAGATCGGCAACGTGGGCCGCGTGTATGTCGACGACAACACCGGCCGCCCGGACTGGATCACGGTGAAGACCGGCCTGTTCGGCATGAAGGAGAGTTTCGTGCCTCTCGCCGGAGCCCGTCGAGTGGGCTCCGACCTGCACATCTCCCACGGCAAGGACCAGGTCAAGGAAGCTCCCCGGGTGGACGCGGACGCGCATCTGTCCGTGTCCGAGGAGGAGGAGCTGTACCGCCACTACGGCCTCACCAGGAACACCCGGGGCAACCTGGGCGACCGTTCCGGGACCGGCGCACCGACCACCGCGGGCACCGGCACCATGGGCGCGGCCGGCACCGGCGCGGCGGCCGGAGCGGGTGCTGGGGCCGGGGCGGGCGCGATGGGTGCGGCAGGCACCTCCGGCACGGACCGGACCCAGGCGGCCGGCACCGGCAGGCACCGGGACGCCGACGCGGGTACCGCCGCGGGCCGTCCGCTGGCCGGAGCCGGCGCGGGTGCCCAGAGGTCCGGGGCCGGTCTGGGCGGCAAGGAGGAGATGATCCGCTCCGAGGAGCAGCTGCACGTCGGCACCGAGGAGTACGAGAGCGGCAGGGCCCGCCTGCACAAGTACGTCGTCACCGAGAACGTCACGCGCAGCGTGCCGGTCTCGCACGAGGAGGTACGGGTGGTCCGTGAGCCGTTGCAGCCGGGCGACAGGACGGCCGCGCGCGCGGGCGATCTGACGGAGCAGGACGTGGAGGTCACCCTGCACGCGGAACGCGCCACGATGCGCAAGGAGACCGTCCCGGTCGAGCGCGTCCGGATGGAGACCGAGAGGGTCACGGAGCAGAAGGAGGTCTCCGCCGAACTGCGCAAGGAGCAGATCGACTACGCGGACGGCACCACGAAGGGCGGCAAGGACATGGGCGGCAAGGACACCGGTGGCGACCTCGGCCGAGGACGCCACCGCTGACCCCTCGCCGGTATGCCGGCCGTACCGCACGACAGGCGAAGGGCGGGCCCGCCCGACGGGTCCGCCCTCTCGTGCGCCCGGGACCCTCAGGGCAGGAAGCGCACCGAGGGCCGCCCCTGCGGGCCGTCCGGTGTCACGACGGACCGCACCCGGTAGACCTCCTCGATCAGCGCCTCGGTGACGACCTGGGCAGGGGTCCCGCCCGCGACCGCCCGTCCGCCGCTGAGCACCACGATCCGGTCGCAGAACATGGCGGCCAGATTGAGGTCGTGCAGGGCGACGACAGTGGTCAGCGGGAGCGCGGCGACCAGGGAGAGCAGTTCCAGTTGGTGCTGGATGTCCAGGTGGTTGGTCGGTTCGTCCAGCAGGAGTTCGCGCGGTCGCTGGGCGAGCGCGCGGGCGATCTGGACGCGCTGGCGCTCCCCGCCGGAGAGCGTGTGCCAGGACTGGCCGCGCCGGCCCGCGAGCCCGGTGCGTTCCAGCGCCTCGTCCACCGCCGCCGCGTCCGCGTCCGTCGGCCCCGACCAGGCCCGCCGGTGCGGGATGCGGCCCAGGCGTACGACGTCCAGGACGGTCAGCTCGTCCTGGGTGGCGGCGTGCTGGTCGACGACCGCGACGCGCCGGGCCACGGCGCGGCGGCCGACGGCCGTGAGGGGGTCGCCGTCCAGTGTGACGACGCCCGCGTGCGGGGCGAGGACCCCGGCGAGGATGCGCAGGAGCGTGGACTTGCCGGAGCCGTTGGGGCCGATCAGGCCCACCGTCGTGCCCGGTTCCGGGGCCAGCGTCACACCGTCCAGGAGGATGCGTCCGCCGGCCTCGCGGCTTACTCCCCCGGCCCGCAGGCCCTCCGCCGTCCCGGTCATGCGGGCCGCCTGGTGCGGTAGAGGACGGCGACGAAGGCGGGCACGCCGATGAGGGCGGTGACGACGCCCACCGGGACCTCCTGCGGGTCGAGGACGGTCCGGGCGAGCGTGTCGACCCAGACCAGGAAGACGGCGCCGGCGAGCGCGGTGACGGGCAGCAGCCTGCGGTGGCCCGAGCCGGTGAGGGCACGGGCGGCGTGCGGCAGGACCAGCCCGACGAAGCCGATGGCCCCGGCCGAGCTGACGAGCGCGGCGGTCAGCAGCGCGGTCGTGCAGAGCAGGACGGTCCGGACGCGTGCGACGTTCACGCCGAGGGCGGCGGCCGCGTCCTGCCCGAAGGCGAAGGCGTCGAGCGTACGGGAGTGACCGAGGCAGACCAGCAGGCTGACGGCGAGAACGGCGGAGCAGATCCACACATCGGTCCAGCCGACCCCGCCGAGCGAGCCGAGCAGCCAGAACAGCACGCCCCGGGTCTGCTCGGCGTCGGCGGCCGTCATGACGACGAACGAGGTCAGCGCCGAGAACAGCTGCATCGCGGCGACCCCGGACAGCACGACCCGGTCGGTGGAGCCGCCCAGGGTGTGGCTGAGCAGCATCACCAGCGCGAACGAGCAGAGCGCCCCGATGAACGCCCCGGCCGGCAGCGACACCGCGCCCCCGCCGACACCGAGCACCACGACCAGGACCGCGCCGGTGGACGCGCCGGAGGAGACGCCGAGGACGAACGGGTCGGCGAGCGGGTTGCGCAGCAGGGACTGCATGACGGTCCCGCAGACCGCGAGGCCCGCCCCGCAGACGGCCGCGAGCAGGGTACGCGGCATGCGCAGGTTCCAGATGATGCCGTCGCGGATCGGGCTGAGCCGGGCCTCGCCGACGCCGAGGTGGGCGGCGACGGCGGACCAGACGTCCATGACGGAGATCCGGGCCGGTCCGATGGTGACGGCGACCGCGACGGACAGGACGAGCAGCAGAAGGCCGCCGGTCCACAGGAGGCCGCCGCGCAGGCGTCGCGGGCGGGCGGACACGGTGGTCTCCGGCGCCGTCTCGCGCGGGGCGGTGAGCCGGTCGGTGGCCGTCACCCCGCGAGCCCGTAAGCGCGCAGCCCGGCGGCCACCAGCTCCACGCCCTCGACCGTGCGGATGGTCGGGTTCATGGCCTGGCCGCTGAGCAGGACGTAGCGCTTGTGGCGTACGGCGTCCATGTTCTTCGTGACGGGGTTGGACTCCAGGAAGGCGATCTTCCCGGCGGCGCTCTCGGCGGTCTGCGACTTGCGGGTGAGGTCGCCGATGACCAGCAGGTCCGGGTTGCGGTCGGCGACGGTCTCCCAGTTGATCTGGGGCCATTCGTCGTGCGTGTCGTCGAAGACGTTCTTCAGGCCCAGTTCCCGGGTGATGATGCCCGGCGCCCCGCAGCAGCCCGCCAGGTAGGGGGACTCGGAGTTGGCGAACCAGTACAGGACGGAGGTGCCGGAGCCGTCGACGCCGCCGGCGGCCGCGCGGATCCGGGCGCGGAGCCGTGCGACCAGCTTCTCGCCGCGCTCGGGCACGCCGAACACCCGGGCCAGGTCGCGTACTTCGTCGTAGACGCTGTTCATGGTGAGGGCGCCGGTGCGGACGCCGTCGCCGTCCCTGGTGTTGTCCTTGGCCGTGCAGTCGGCGGGCGAGACGTAGGTGGGGACGCCCAGTTCCTCGAACTGTTCGCGCGGGGCGACGCCGCCCTTGGCGAGGGTCGACTCGAAGTCGGCGGCGACGAAGTCGGGCTCCTGGTCGAGGACCTTCTCGGAGGAGGGCCGGTTGTCGGCGATCCGCTTCACGCCCGCGTTGGCCTTCTCCAGGCCCTTCATCACCGGGTCGGTCCAGGTGGCGGTGGCGGCCATCCGGTCCTGGAGGCCGAGCGAGAGCAGGATCTCCGTGGTGCCCTGGTCGACGGAGACCGCGCGGCGGGGTGCGGCGTCCACGGTGACGGTGCGTCCGCAGTTCCTGAGCGTGACCGGATAGCCGTCCGCCGCGCCGGACGCGTCGGCCTTACCGGCGGGGGACCCCCCGCAGGCCGTCAGCAGCAGGAGCGCGGCGGCGAGCAGGGCGGCGGAACGGGCGGGGCCGGATATCGGCGGCACGGGGTACCTCGGCGTCTCTGGGCCCATGCGCGGGGCCCGCTGTACGGAACCCGCCGCCCGGTCCCGGACGGCGGTCGCCAGCAGGTCTTCGGACTCGGGTTCGCTCGGACAGGACGCCTTCCCGGGAGACGGTGGTCTCCCAGTGGCCGTGGCCCCGCCCGTCCCCCTCACCGCTGCGCGTCAGCTCCGGATTCGCACCGGATTCCCTGACTCCCACGTGGAGTTCGACTGGCTCCGGGGACGCTACCACGGGCGTCCCGCGCGGTTCGGCGCCGCCCCCGGGGACTCATGGGCGCTGCAGGGCCACCACCGCGTTGTGCCCGCCGAAGCCGAAGGAGTGGCTGACGGCCCGGTGGACGGGCCGCACCAGCGGCACCTTCGTGACGCAGTCGATGTCGAACCCGGGCGCGGGGGCGTCCAGGTTCGCGACCGGCGGGACGACCCCGCGCTGGAGAGTGAGGATCGTCAGCCCCGCCTCGATCGCCCCGGCCGCGCCCATGCAGTGCCCGAGCACACCCTTGGGGGCGGTGACGGGTGGCCGGTGCGGGTACACCCGGCTGATCAGCGCGGCCTCGGCGGCGTCGTTGCGTACGGTCGCGGTGCCGTGCGCGTTGACGTGCTCCACCTCGTCGGCCCGCCAGCCCGCGTTCCGCAGTGCGGCCTCGACGGCGGCCCGGGCGACCCGCCCGTCGGGGTGCGGGCTGGTCGGGTGGTGGGCGTCCGTGGTGGCGCCGGTGCCGGCGAGCAGGGCCCGGGGTTCGGCGCCCCTGGCCTCCGCGTCGGCGGCGCGTTCCAGCACCATGACGGCGGCGCCCTCGCCCATGACGAGTCCGGCGCGGTCGGCGGCGAAGGGCCGGCTGAGCCGGGACAGGTCGCCGTCCGCACGGGCGGCGGCCCCGGACCGGGCGAAGCCGGTCATGGCGATCGGGAAGACGGTCGACTCGGTCGCCCCCGCGACGGCCACGTCGCACTGCCCGGTCACCAGCAGGTCGCGGGCGACGGACAGCGCGGTGACGCCCGACGAGCAGGCGGTGCAGGGGGCCATGCTGGGGCCGGTGGCCCGCATCTCGATCGCGATCTCGGCGGCGGGCATGTTGGGGATGGTCAGCAGGACCCCGGCCGGCGAGGTCGCCTCCGGCCCCCTGCGCTCGAGGACCAGCGCCTGGTCGGTGAGGTGCGCGGAACCGCCGCTGCTGGTGCCGACGACGACCGCGACCCGGCTGCCGTCCCAGCCGGCCGGGTCGAGCCCGGCGTCGGCGACGGCCTCCCGGGCGGCCAGGACCGCGAACTTGACGTACCGGCCCATCCGGAAGGCCGTACGGCGGCCGATCTCGGCGTCAAGGTCGATACCGTCGACCACGCAGGCGAAGTCGATCGCGCACCCGGCGAGCGCGGGGACGGTGCGGGCCGGGCTCACCGCGGCGCACACCCCGTCCCAGGTGGACTCGGTGTCGTTGCCGACCGGGGTGATCATGCCGAGACCGGTGACGGCGATGGCCGGTGTCCTCATCGGGCGACGCCCGCCGCCGTGCAGAGGTGCTCCGTGAGCTCGGCGAGGGTGGTTCCCGGGGTCAGGATGCCGGTGTCCAGCTCGACCCCGGTGGTCTCCCGGAGGACGACCGCGAACTCGGCGGCCGCGAGGGAGTCCATGTCCAGGCTGTCCATCGTGGAGTCCGGAAGGATCTCGGCCACGGGCACCCTGAAGGTACGGCTGAGTACGTCGGTGATGCGGGGGTGGATCGTGCTCATGGTCTTCCTTTCCTCGTGCTCACCCGCGTGGGGTGTCCGGCGCCGGCGCGCACGGCCCCGACGCCGGAACAACTGAACAGCGCCGCTCCGGTTACGCCTTGCGGCGAACCGATTCGCCAACGCCCGGCCGGGACGCCCCGGACCACCGCGCGAACAGGGCGACGGTCGTCCAGTAGGCGAGGAGGACCGCCCCCGACCCGAGCCCCGGCAGGGCCCGCGCCGCACGGGACGCCCGCGTGCCCCTCATCGCCCCGCCCCCGTGTGCCAGTGGGCCTCCGGATCGTCGTACGCGTCCGCGTATCCGGCGCCCGTGATCGGCCAGTCGGCGAGCATCTCGTCGGGGAAGGCGAAGGAGTCGGCGAGTTCCGGGAGGTGGGGGGCCACCGCGGCGATGAGCCGTTCCGAGTGGTCCGTCAGCGCCTCCGCCTGACCGGTGCTCAGATACCCGGCCGCGAGGAGGTCCCCGCTGTCGCGCGCGACCCGGCCCAGGGCGAAGAGCCGGGCCAGCTCGCCGAGCCGGTCCCGGTCCGCCCCGGGGGGCAGCGCCTCGACCGCCTCCGCGTACGCCTCGGCCGCCTGCCGGCAGGCGTGCGCCTCGACCCCGCGCAACGCGGGCCCCGCCGCGGCGTTCCACCGGCCCAGCGGGTCGCCGTGCGCAGTCCGAGCCGCCAGGGCCCCGGCACGCGCGAACCACAGCTCCTCGGCGCGCCCCAGGAGCCGGACCAGGAACCGGAGGTCCGTGAGGTCGCCGTGGGCCGGGGCGGCCGGCTCGTACGGCGTGCTGTCGGCGAGCAGGGCGGCGGCGGCCCTGGCGTGGACGGCGAGGTTGTCGCCCTCGGCGGTGATGGCGCCCTCGACGCCGGTGACGAGCGCGGCCATCCCGTTGCTCTCCAGGAGGCCCTGGGCACCGCAGCGCTCCCGGGACTCCACGATCACGTCCCTGGCCTGCCAGGTGATCCAGCCCTTGGCGATGTCCACCAGCCGCTCGGCCGCCTCCCGCGCGGCCCCGGGCCCCGCCTCGGCCGCCTCCCAGCGGTCCAGGACGCGGCGGTGCAGCAGGCTCATGGCGAAGACCGTGGCCATGGCCTCCGCGAGCGGCCCGTGGTGGGTGCGGTACGCGAGCACCGGCAGTCGTGCCCCGCGCCCGGCGGAGACGTGGCGGTGGCCGCCGTACCGCACCGCGACGGCCAGTGTGGCCCGCGCCGAGCCGACGGCGCTGGCGCTCATGGAGATCCTGCCGGTGACGACGCGGGCGATGGAGGCGAGGAAGCGGCGCCTGCGGCCCTCGATGGCACTGCGGAACACCCCGTCGCCGTCGATCCACCCCTGCGGGCCCGTCAGCAGCGCCTCGCGCCCCACGAAGACGTGGTCGAACGAGGTCAGGCTGTGGTCGACGGGGCTGCCCATGCGCGCCGGGAGCCTGCGCACCCGTACGCCGGGCAGCGGTCCGTCGGCGTCGGTGAGCGGCACCAGCAGCAGGAAGACCCCCCGGTCGGCCCCGCCGGCCAGCAGCCGCGCCGCGACGAGCCCCGACTTGGGGCCGCCCGGCCGCCCGGTGTTGGGCATGAACTTCTGAGCCCCGCAGTGCGGGGTGTGCAGTACGAACCCGTCGCGTACCGGGTCGTAGGCGGCGGTCGTCTCGACGGCCGCCGCGTCGTTGCCGTGCGCCACCTCCGTACACAGGAAGGTTCCGGTACGCCGCAGCGTCAGGAAGTCCGACAGGTCCCTGGGGCTGTCGGCGATGTGGTCGAGGAGACTGCCGAGGAAGAGGTTGTAGTGGATGCCCGCGATGGTGGCGAGCGCCGGGTCGACCGGGGCCAGCCACTCGTGCAGGGCCGCCAGCGCCCGGAAGTCGGAGGCCGGGCGGGCGGCGCTGTCCAGGGCGTTGTTGAGGGTGCGCAGCCGGGCGTACGCGCGGGCCAGCCGTTCGTCCGGGGTGCCGCCGGCCCCCGGACCGGGGGGCAGCCGGAACGGTTCGGTGGCGACGAGCCGCCGCCAGAAGCCGTGCTCGCGGCGGGCGTCGGCGCCGAGGAGTACGGAGGTGAGCGGGCGTGCGAGGGGGTCGGCGACGGTGAGCGTGGTGGTCATACAAGGCTGAACGACCGGCGCACGGTCAGGACACCGCGCTCGGGCAGATGTTCACCGTCCGGAGGGGCGAACCCGTTCGAAGCAGAGGGCGACGTTGTGGCCGCCGAAGCCGAAGGAGTGGCTGACGGCCCGCTCGACGCGCAGGCGGCGCGGCTCCTTGGTGACGCAGTCGATGTCCCAGTCGGCGGGCGGGGCGTCCAGGTTGGCGACCGGCGGGACGAGCCCGTGTTCGAGGGTGAGCACGGTGGCGGCGGCCTCGATCGCGCCGGCGGCGGCGAGTGTGTGCCCGAGGACGCCCTTCGGGGCGGTGACCGGGGGCCGGTGCGGGAAGAGGCCGGCGATCAGCTCGGCCTCCATCGCGTCGTTCAACGGCGTTGACGTGCCGTGCGCGTTGACGTGCCCGACCTCGTGGGCGGCCCAGCCCGCCGCGTCCAGGGCGGCCTCGACGGCGCGCCGGGCGCCGTGCCCGCCCGGGTCGGGCGCGGTGGGGTGGTGGGCGTCCGTGGCGGCTCCGGTCCCGGCGAGCACGGCGCGCACGCGGGCGCCCCGGGCCGCCGCGTGCGCGCCCCGCTCCAGGACGAGCACGCCGGCGCCCTCGCCCAGGACGAAGCCGTCGCGGTCGGGCGCGAAGGGACGGGACGCGGCGGCCGGGTCCCCGGTACGCGTGGACAGCGCGCCCAGCTGGGCGAAGGCCGCGGCCACGAGGGGGGTCAGGACGGATTCCGCGCCGCCGGCGACGACGAGGTCGCACCGGCCGGTGGCCAGCAGGTCGTGGGCGGTGGCGAGGGCGGTGGCGCCCGAGGCGCAGGCGGTGGCCGGGGCCAGGCTGGGGCCGTGGGCGCCCAGGTCGATGGCGATCTCGCCGGCCGCCGCGTTGGGCATCATCATCGGCGCGAGGAGCGGGGAGACGGCCTGCGCGCCGCCGCCGTCGAACCGGCGGACGTTGTCCACGAGGGCGGAGACCCCGCCGACGCCCACGCCGAGCACCACGCCCACCCGGGCGCCGTCCCAGCGGTCCGGGCGCAGCCCGGCGTCGGCGACGGCCCGGCGCGCGGCGACCAGGGCCATCTTCGCGAACCGCGCCATCCGCCAGCCGGCGCGGCCCCCGATGGCCTCGTCCAGGTCGGTCCGGTCGGCCCGGCAGGCGAAGTCGGCGGGAAGTCCTGCCAGTTCCTCGCAGCGCCGGGCCGTGGACCGCCCCGCGCACAGCCCGGCCCAGAAGGCCCGCTCGTCGTCGCCGACAGGGGTGACCACCCCCAGCCCCGTCACCACGGTCCCCGTCCGCGCGTCCCGCACCATGCCCCGGCCCTCCTCTGCGTCGTAGGTCCCTCCGAGGAGGAACGCGCCGGACGCCGTCGAGGGTGCGGGTGGGGCCGAATGTCAGCCGAGCCCGAGCGCCCCGCGCAGCTCCGGCGCGTCCGGCGGGTTCGCGCCGGCCCGGGCGACCGTCACGGCCGCCGAGGCCGCCGCGTGGCGCAGTACGTCGCTCACCGTGCCCCGCTCCGGCGAGCGCAGCCGCTCACGGCCGGACGCGCCGAGCAGGCCGTGGGCGGCGAGCGCGTGCAGGGTGCCGGACATGAAGGCGTCCCCGGCGCCCACCGTGTCGACCACGTCGGCGGGGAGCGCGCCGATGTCCACCTGCCCGCCCGGCAGGACCGCCGTGGCGCCGTCACCGCCCCGGGTGACCAGGACGAGGGCCGGGCCGGACGCGAGCCAGCGCCGGGCGGCCCCGGCCGGGTCCTCGCCCGGGTACAGCCAGTCAAGGTCCTCGTCGCTGGCCTTGACGACGTCGCTGAGGGCCACGCACCGCTCGACCCGGCGCACGGCGGTGCCGTGGTCGCCCATCAGCGCGGGCCGCACATTGGGGTCGTAGCTGACGGTGGCGGCCGCCCGCAGCGACTCGACGGCGGCGAGCACCGTGGCCGCACCGGGTTCCGTCACCGCCGCGATCGACCCGGTGTGGACGTGCCGGGGCCGCCGGTCGAGGGCGGCCTGCCCGAGGGTCCAGACGATGTCGAACGCGTAGGAGGCGCGGCCCTCGCCGTCAAGGGTGACGACGGCCGACGGGGTGGGGCCGGGGGCGCCGTCCGTCAGCACCTCGACCCCCGCCCCGGTGAGGTGTGCGCGGATCAGCCGCCCGTTGTCGTCCCTGCCCAGCTGGGTGAGCAGCGTCGCGTCGTGGCCGAGTCTGGCCAGCCCGTACGCCAGGTTGGCCGGGCTGCCCCCGGGGTGGACCCGGTCGGGGGCGTCCGGGACGCGGACGATGTCGGCGACGCATTCGCCGATGACCAGGAAGTCGGGGCGGTCGGGCATGGGGGCGGGGTCTCCCGGGGTGCGGCGGAGGGGGCGGAACGTCCGGCCCACCGTACGGCCCCCGCCCCCGGGCCCGGCCCGGCGGTGGTCCTAGGTGTCCAGCGCGTCGGCCACCAGCTCCAGGAACCGGGCGTGGGCGCGGGCGCTGCACACCGGTTCCGGGTTCCACGGGACCACGCGGGCCGTCGCGGCGACGGCCGTCCACTCGGCGTTGTCGCGCAGCTCGGCGAGCGGGGTCGCGTTGGCCCGGATGTCGGCGAGGACGATGGCGGGGCGCAGGGCGGCGGCCTCGGTCCAGCCGGTCGTGGACCAGTTGGCCCCGGGGCCTTCGGCGGGTTCGACCAGATCGACGCCGAGGTCCGCGAGGACCCGGAGTTCGGGCCACATGCGGGGGCGGGCCAGATGCGCCTGGTCCCGGCCCGCCGGGGAGAGGGCGAGGACCCTGGCCCGGTCCGGGCCCGCGGTGAGCGCGCGCAGCCGGTCCCGCGCGGCGTCCAGTTCCCGGGTCGCCGAGGCGGGTTCCTCGGCGCCGAGCGAACGGGCCAGCTCAGCGAACCGGTCGCCGATCTCGGCGAGGGTGCGTGCCTGGCCGACGTCGATGACGACGACCGGGACGTGGCCCTCCAGATGCTTGGCGGTCTCAGGGGCCAGGCCGTAGACCTGGCCGCCTCCGTAGCTGACGGCGACGACGAGGTCCGGTGCGCAGCTCAGTAAGGCGTCCGTGTCCAGGGTGGTCCCGGCACCGGCGTACGCGATTCCCTCCAGGGCGAGCGACCCGGTCTTCGCGGGGTCGGGTGCGGCCGGGTCGTCGTGGCCGGAGCCGAAGAGCCCGGCCGGTCGTATCCCGTGGTCCCCCAGGGTCGCGCCGGCCTGGATGTAGGCGAGCACCCGTTGCGGGCGTTCGCCGGTTGCCGACAACTGCCCCCGGTCGTCGGTGAATTGCCACCCGGTTCGCTCGTTCACGTCACACGCCTCCCAGCCGGAATCCGCCGCCCGGCGACGGCGGTCGACCAGTACCTGCCCAGCAATCGCGGGCCGCACCCTCCGGAGGTGGCCGGCTCCTACAGATCCGCCCGCGTGGCGCGTACGAGGTAGGTGACGGGCCCGGGGTCGGGGACGTGGATCTCGGTGAAGCCGAGCCGGTCGTAGAAGGCCCTGGCCGGCGTGTTGGAGGTGAGCATGGACAGATGGACGCCCTCGACGCCCTTGGCGTTCAGGGCCCCGAGGAAGGCGTTCATCAGCCCCCTCCCGTAGCCCTTGCGCTGCCAGTCGGGCAGCAGGTCGATGTGCAGGTGGGCGGGGTGGCCGGCGAGTTCGGGCAGGACCATGCGCTCCGGGTTGTGCAGGAGGGCCGTCATCTCGTCGGCGGGGCTCTGCGGCGGGCCCTCGGGCAGCGGGTAGCGGTCGGCGACCCGGGGCAGCCAGCTCTCGCGGTACTCCTTCACGAAGCGCGGCGTGTCGGCGGTGCCGAGGATGTAGCCGACCGCGCGGCCCGTGCCGTCGTCGACGACGAAGGCGAGGTCCGGTTCCAGCTCGGCGTAGGGCGTGGCGAAGATGGACGGCACCAGTGCGTGGTCCGGGTAGATGTCCCGGGCGTCGCCGCCGCCGGCGGCCGTGCGTATGCAGATGTCGGAGAGCGCGGCGCTGTCTTCGGGGCTGTAGGGCCGGAGGCCGGGATGCGAGGTCACCGGCCCATCCTGCCGACGGGAGAGCGCTCCCACAAGAGGATTCAGGGGTTGACGGCGGTGAGGAGGACGACCGCGTCCTCCAGGGCGAGCAGCCCGTGCCGCTCCTGCGGGATCGGGTGCAGCCGTCCGGGTGTCAGTTCGACGTCGCCGGAGGCGGCGGTGAGCCGGACGGAGCCGCGCAGGACCTGGAGCGAGGCGGCGGGCGGGGCGTTGTGCTCGTCCAGCGCGGAGCCCGAGGTGAGCGCGATGACGGTCTGCCGCAGCGGGTCCTGGTGGAGCAGGAGGTGGGCGCTGCGGCCGTGCGGCGCGTCGCGCGCGGCGGCCAGGTGCTCGGCGGCGAGGGCATTCAGATCGTTCGGAGCGTCCATATGCCCACTGTGCCGCAGCCCCGGCCGGGCCGCGAACCTGGCGCACGGGCCTGGGCGCGCTCCCACGCGTCGCGGGCCCGTGCGCCAGGTGCGGTCCCCGCCATGGCGTGGTCAGGCGCGCAGCCACACCGCCGTGTCCTGCGGGAGGCGGCCCGTCTCGTCCAGGGGTCCGCTGGTGAGCAGCACCGCGCTGTGCGCGGGCAGCTCGGCGGCCTCGGCGGCCAGGTTGACGACGCACAGCAGTCCGTCGGTCCTCGCGAAGGCGAGCACCCCGGGCGCGGCGTCGAGCCAGGTGAGCCGTCGGATGCCGGGCTCTCCCCCGGTCCCGAAGCCCGGTTCGGCGCGCCGCAGCCGCAGGGCCTCGCGGTAGAGGCTGAGCATGGAGTCCGGGTCGCCGCTCTGGATGTCGGCGGCGTAGCCGGACCAGCCCTCCGGCTGCGGGAGCCAGGGCTCGGTGGTGGCGCCGAATCCGGCGTATGGTTCGCCCGCAGCCCAGGGCATGGGGACCCGGCAGCCGTCCCGGCCCGGGTCGGTGCCGTTCTTGCGGAAGTGCATCGGGTCCTGGATGCGGTCGAGCGGGATGTCGGCCTCGGGCAGGCCCAGTTCCTCGCCCTGGTAGAGGTAGGCGGCGCCGGGCAGGGCCAGCGAGAGAAGTGCCGCGGCGCGGGCTCTGCGGGTGCCGAGGGCGAGGTCGGTGGGGGTGCCGAAGGTCTTGGCGGCGAAGTCGAACCCCGTCTCCTCGCGGCCGTAGCGGGTGACGGTCCGGGTGATGTCGTGATTGCAGAGCACCCAGGTGGCGGGGGCGCCGACCGGGGCGTGCTCGGCGAGCGTGTCGTCGATGGCGGTCCGCAGCTTCTCCGCCTCCCACGGGCAGGCCAGGAAGTTGAAGTTGAAGGCGGTGTGCAGCTCGTCGGGGCGCAGGTAGCGGGCGAAGCGCTCGGTGTCGGGGAGCCAGACCTCGCCGACGAAGACCCCGCCGTACTCGTCGGCGATGGCGCGCCACGAGCGGTAGATCTCGTGCAGTTCGTCGCGGTCCACGAAGGGGTGCGGGTCGCTGCCGGTGACGAAGTCGGGGAGCGCGGGGTCCTTGGCGAGCAGGGCGGCGGAGTCGATGCGGACGCCGGCGACGCCGCGCTCGAACCAGAAGCGCAGCACGTCCTCGTGCTCGCGGCGGACGGCGGGGTGGGCCCAGTTGAGGTCGGGCTGCTGGGTGGCGAAGAGGTGGAGGTACCACTCGCCGTCGTCCAGCCTGGTCCAGGGGGTGCCGCCGAACTCGGAGACCCAGTCGTTGGGCGGGATCTCGCCGTTCGCGCCGCGGCCCTTGCGGAAGTGGAAGAGGTCGCGCTCGGGGCTGCCGGAGCCGGCTTCGAGGGCGGCGCGGAACCAGGCGTGCTGGTCGGACACGTGGTTGGGCACGATGTCCACGATGGTGCGGATGCCCAGCTCGCGGGCCTCGGCGATCAGCTTCTCGGCCTCGGCGAGGGTGCCGAACGCGGGGTCGATCGTACGGTAGTCGGCCACGTCGTAGCCGCCGTCGGCCAGTGGCGAGAGGTACCAGGGAGTGAACCAGAGGGCGTCCACGCCCAGTTCGACGAGGTAGGGCAGCCTGGCCCGTACCCCTGCCAGGTCGCCGGTGCCGTCGCCGTCGCCATCGGCGAAGCTGCGTACGTAGATCTGGTAGATGGCGGCGTCGCGCCACCACTGTGCGGTGACCTCGGACGGACGGTTGGCTGCCACTGACGTTCCTTTCGGGCAGGTGGGACTCCGCCGCCGGCCCGGCAAGCGGGGCAGGATGGGAGGGCCGGCGGCGGAGCGCTGAGGGGAAGGCGGTTCGGAGGGCGGGGTCAGCCCTTGAGGCCGCCCGCGGTGAGACCGCTCATGATGTTGCGCTGGAAGAGCAGGAAGATCAGCAGCGTCGGGATCGACGCGATGGTGAGCGCGGCGATCAGGACGTTCTCGGGGACGCCGCTGGCGAGTGAGTAGATGCCCACGTTGAGGGTCTGCTTGCTCGGATCGGGCAGCGTGAGCATGGGCCAGAGGAAGTCCTTCCACACGCCGACGACGGCGAAGATGGAGACGACCCCGAGGATCGGCCGGGAGATGGGCAGGATGATCGAGCGCAGGGTGCGCAGGGGTGAGGCGCCGTCCATGGCCGCGGCGTCGAGGAGCTCGCCCGGGATGGAGTCGAAGAACCGCTTCAGCAGGAAGATGTTGAAGGCGTTGGTGACCGACGGCAGCCAGATCGCCCAGGGCGAGTTGACCAGGTTGCGCTGGACGACGGGCACGTCCAGGACCGTGAGGTACTGCGGGACGACGAGCACGGTGGCCGGGATCATCAGCGTGGCCAGCATCATGCCGAGGATGGCCTTGCCGAAGACCGGTCGCAGCTTGGACAGCGAGTAGGCGGCGGCCACGTCGAAGATCAGCTGGAAGGCGAGCGCGCCGAACGCGTAGTACAGGGTGTTGAACAGCAGCTTGGACAGGTCCATGACCGTCCATGCCTGGCTGTAGTTCTCGGTGTGGATGGACTCGGGGAAGGCCGTGGGCGGGCTCTGCACCACTTCCTGGGTGGTCTTCAGACCGCCGGTGACCATCCAGTACAGCGGGCCGAGGAAGACCGCCGTGAACAGGACCATCACCAGGCCGAAGACGATCCAGTAGACGGCCTTGCCGCGCGGCCGGCCGAGCTGGGCCGGTGAGATCAGGGTGCGCTGGCGGCCGCGTTCGGCGGCGCGATCGGACCTGCGCCGTGCGGTCTTGCGTGGGGTGCTCCCGCGTCGGGAGACAAGCGTGTTCGATGCCATGGTCGTTGCTCCCGTCCTAGTCTTCGCTGCTGCGGCTCAGCCGTACGTACACCGCGGAGAATCCCGCGAGGACGACGAGCAGGACGAGGCCGAGTGCCGCCGCGCTGCCGTAGTTGTTGAAGTTGAAGGCGTACTGGTAGATGAGGTAGACGACGGTGGTGGTGGAGCCCTCTGGTCCGGCGCCGTTCGTGAGCAGGAAGGGCTCGGTGAAGACCTGCATCGTCGCGATGATCTGCATGAGCAGGAGCAGCGAGAGGATGAGGCGGGTCTGCGGGATGGTGACGTGCCAGATCTTGCGCAGCAGCCCGGCGCCGTCGAGTTCGGCCGCCTCGTACAGCTCGCCGGGGATGCCCTGGAGCGCGGCGAGGTAGATGAGGGTGGCGCCGCCCATGTTCATCCAGGTCGCCGCGATGACGACGGAGAGCATGGAGGTGCTGGTGTCCTGGAGCCACTGCTGTTCGGGCAGGTGGAAGATGGCCAGGATGCGGTTGAAGAGCCCGTAGCCGGGGTCGTAGAAGTACTTGAAGAGCAGGACGGAGGCGACCGGCGGCAGCATCACGGGGAGGTAGACGAGCAGCCGCAGGTATCCCTGGCCGTGCCGGAACTCGTTGAGCACGACGGCGACGGCGAACGGGACGACGAAGCCGAGGAGCAGGGCGAGGACGGTGAACAGCAGGGTGTTGCGCCATGCCTGCCAGAAGGCCGGGTCGTTGAAGACGTACGTGAGGTTGGACCAGCCGGCCCAGGTGGTGGTGCCGTCCTCGTTCTTCTGGAAGGCCAGGATGAACTCCCGGACCATCGGATACCAGGAGAAGAGCGAGAAGCAGAGCACCGCTCCGATCAGGAAGCCGTGCGCCGAGATGTTGCGGCGCAGGGCGCGCAGGAACTCCTCGCGGGCGGAGTCCGGGCGGGCGGAGCTCGGGTGTCCTGGGCGAGGCCGGGTCGCCTTGCGGGGGGACAGGGTTGGGGCCGACATGGTGTCTCCTCGGTGCCGGTGTACGACGAGCGCGTAGCGGACGGGGTCCGGATGCGGGGGCGGGGCCGCGTGACCCGGCCCCGCGCGTCCGTTACTGGTTCGCCAGAACCTGGTTGACCTGCTGCTCGGCGGTGGAGAGCAGCTTGTCGATGTCGGCGTTCTCGTTGGTCAGCACACCGGACATGGCGTTGTCGAGGATCTTGTAGATCTCCTGGGCCTTCGGCGGCTCGGCCTTGCCGGGGACGGGGTTGTCCATGAACGCCTTGAAGTTCTCGACGGGCATCGTCGCGTTCTGGGCGCGTGCGGCGTCGTCCTTGGTCTTGCTCTCACCCAGGAAGAAGTTGGGCTGGGGCAGGCCGACGGGGAGCTTGTCGGCCTTGGTGCGGGCCCAGTCGAACTGGCCCTTGCCGGGGGTGAGGTTCTTGAAGTTGAGCCAGGCGATGGCGGCCTTGATCTGGTCGGGCGAGCTGCCCTTCTTGATCAGGTAGTTGTTGCCGCCGAAGAGGGTGCCCTTGCCGCCGGGGATGGGGCCTAGGCCGAAGGTCTCGTACTGGGCGCCGAGCTGCTGCACCATGTACGCGATGTCGTCGGGGGCGGCGAGGAACATGCCCAGCTTGTCGCTGGCGATCTGCTTCTGGAGGTCGCCCCACTTGAGCAGCTGGGTCTTGCCCATGCTGTCGTCCTCCCAGCGCATGTCGTGCAGCTGCTGGAGGACCTGCTTGCCCATCTCGTTGTTGAAGGCGGCCTTCTTGCCGGAGGCGTCGACCACCTCTCCCCCGAGGCCGAACTGCGTCGCGGCGAAGTGCCAGCCGCCGTTGTTGCCGGCGCTGTACTCGCCGTAGCCGGATATGCCCTTGCCGAGGCCCGCGATCTTCTTGGCGGCGGCGCGCACCTCGTCCCAGGTGGCGGGCGGGGTGTTCGGGTCGAGACCGGCCTGCTTGAACAGCTTCCGGTTGATCATCAGGCCCATGGTGTAGTTGCTGGTCGGCAGGCCGTAGAGCTTGCCGTCCTTGCGGGCCACGTCGACGACCTGCGGCTGGATGTCCTTCAGCGCGGGCACGGTCTTGTCGTTGACGTACGCGGAGATGTCCTCGGCCCCGTCGTTGTCCAGGACCTGCTGGAGGTCGCTGAAGTAGGCGTAGAAGACGTCGGGCTGCGACTTGCCCTTCAGCATGGCGGTGAAGCGGGGCGGCTCGTTGCACTGGCCCGGGGTGGACTTCCCGTTGATCGTGACGTTCGGGTACTTCTGGTTGAACGTCTTGATGTCCTCCTTCCACTCCCGCAGCTCCGCGGCCTTGGCGGCCGGCGGCATGCAGTCGATGGAGAGCGTCACCTTGGTCTTCGGGTCCAGCGGAGCCGAGGGGTCGGACGAACCCTTGGACGAACTGCTCGAGTCGTCGTCCTTGCTGCTGCTCGTGCCGCAGGACGCGAGCGAGGTCAGGGCAAGTGCGGTGACAAGGGCAGCCGCGGAGGCACGGCTGATACGGCGTGTGCGGCGCAACCCAGCACTTCTCATCGATGGTCCCCTTCGGGCATGAGCGTGGATGGCCCTCGGCCGACTGACTGCCGGGGCGAGGCACACTCAACCAGCGTCGACATGTGAACGCAATATCTCGCGCAGTTTTCGTAAAAGTTTGACAGTCGCGGGTACACCGCATGCGGAATCCGGCGTGAGCGCAGCACGGGGCGCCGCCCGGCGGACCGGACGACGCCCCTGTGTGCGGTGGTTGCTACGGGTTGATGTTGATCTTCATGGTGGACGTCGTGTTCTTCACGTCCTGGGCGTTGTCGCTGAACCTGAGCCCGTTGAAGGTGACCTCACCGACGGCGGGTCCCTGGCCGGCCTCGGGCATCTCGTTGGCCCACAGCCCGAAGCCGGACTTGGCGTCGAAGGCGTCCCCGCTCTTGTGGGCGCCGGAGATGGAGATGTCGGTCAGGATGGTGTCCTTGATCGGGAACTGCGGCCGGCCTCCCACGTAGTTGGTCTGGAACATGATGCCGCTGTACGTCGGGGCGACGATGTCGACGTGGTTGATCCGGATGCCCTGGAAGACCTTGGAGGCGGAGAACAGCCAGATGCCGGGGAAGGTCTGCGTGCCCCAGAAGTGGCCGCCGGAGCGGACCACGGAGACGTTCTCGACCGTCGTCGGGCCGGTCCCGAAGCCGTTCATCGGGTAGCCGAAGTCGAGCGAGCTGACGGTGATCCCCGAGTACACCAGGGTGTCCGCGATGCGGATGTTGCGGAAGGTGTTGTCGTAGCCGCCGTAGACGGCCACACCTGCCGCGCGCCAGGTCAGGAGCGAGGTGAGGTTCTCGTAGACGTTGTTCTTCATGTCCGCGCCGCCGGCGTCGATCGCCGAGAACAGCGCGAAGCTGTCGTCACCGGTGGCCCGCGACTCGTTGTTGACGACGTGGTTGTCGGTCGAGCCGTTGGTCATGTTGATGCCGTCGGCGAACGTGTCGCGGATACGGGAGTTCTTGATGGTGACGCTGTCGGTGTTGGCGCCCCAGTAGAGGCACACCGTGTGCTCGTTCCAGATGTTGTCGATGACCATGTCCGACACGTTGGAGAAGTCGAACACCTTGCCCGGTCCGTCGATACGCGAGGTGTAGTTCCCGAAGTACGCGAAGTTCGCGAACGTCGAGCCCTTGGCGCTCGCTTCGGCCCGGAAGCCGATGTCGGTGTTCTCCTGCGTGGAGGGCGCGTGGAACCTGGTGTACCAGGGCCCCGCACCGATCACCTTGACGGCCTTGCCGTACACCTGGAACTTGCTCGCGGTCTGGTAGTCGCCCGCGGGCAGATAGACGCCCACCAGCTTGCCCGTGGTGTCCATGCGCACCTTGTCCAGGGCGTTCTGGACGTCCTGATGGGTGAAGCCGGCCGGAACGGCGTAGGCGGCCGGGTCCGGGTTGGCGATCTGGGTGGCCTGCTCCAGGCTCACGAAGTCGATCGCGTAGGTGCTGGTGTTCGCCGTGTCCTTCTGGAGCCGGATCCTGCTGCCCGCCGGGACGGTCCTGCCCAGCATCACGTTGGCCTCGTCGTAGATGTGCCGGGGCGAACCGGAGCCCGGGGAGTTGCCGGGGCCGGTTTCGGCGCCGTACAGCCAGGCGTACTTCGAGGTCAGATCGATGGTCTTGAGGAAGGTGCCGTCCACGTAGACGCTGAGCGTGGAGTCGATGCCGCCACCGCCCGCCGAGTCCGGGATGGAGTAGCGGGTCACCAGGGTGTTGGTGCTGGCCCGGGTGGTGAACTCGACGTAGTTGCCGGTGCTGTTCAGCGTGACCGCCTTGCGGCCCGACGCCTCGCCCGCGATGTCGCCGACGGTCCTGTTCGGCCCCACGACCTTCGCACCGCCGCCGGTGACACCGTCCTCCGCCTCGTAGGTGTCGTACGGCATGTTGGCGCCGCGCCCGACGAAGAAGGAGCTGCTGACGGTGTTGTTCCCGCGCTTGACCGGCAGCTCCTCGGCGTCGTCCGCGACGACCGTCTTCACGGTGTACGAGCCGTTGGCCGCCGTCCAGGACCCCAGGTTCACCGGGGCGCTGGTGGCGCCCGCGGCGATCGAGCCGTTGTAGCCGCCGGTGAGGGTCTTCACCGTGGCGCCCTTGGCGTCGAGCAGGGTCACGGTGACGGCGTGGCCGCCCGAGGCGGAGGCGACCGTGCCCTGGTTCCGGATGGCGACGGAGAAGGTGACGTTGTCACCCTGGGCCGGTGCGGACGGCGAGGTGGTGACCGCGGTGGGCACCAGGTCGGAGCTGGCGACCGGCTTGACGACCAGACCGGAGGCGCTGGTGTAGGTGTTGTCGGTCTCGTTCTGCTCGATGATCTGGTTGTCCGGGTCGGCGACCGCGCTCAGCGTGTAGGTGCCCGCATCGCGCGCCCCGATGCCGGCGCTGACCTGTGTGGAGGCACCTGCGGCGAGCGCGCCCACGGTGGCGGTCGCGACCTTGGTGCCGCCGAGCCGGAATTCGAGCTTGCCCGCCGGGGCGGCGACGGCGCCGGTGTTCCGCACCGTCGCGGTGAGCGTGACCGGGTCCGACTCGACGGGGGCGGCCGGGCTCGCGGTGACCCCGCTGACCTGGAGGTTCGGGTTGGGGGCCGGGGCGCCCAGCACCTGGAACTCCGCGACCTGCCCGGCGGGCGCGCCGGTGTTGGAGGTGAACTTCAGCTGGACGTCGGCGACCCGGGCCTCCACCGGGATCGTCACCGTGTTGCCGCCGGCCGGGCTGAACGCGTAGTCCTTGGCGGCGACCAGGCCGGTGAAGGACGAGGCGCTCTGCTCGCGGCCGAGGACCTGGATGTTCTGGGTCCTGGCCCCCCAGGCGCTGTCCGGGTTGAGCTTCACGACGACGCTCCGGGTGTCGGCGTTGGCGCCCAGCTTCACCGTCAGGGTGTTGGGGTAGCTGCCGCCGGCGCCTTCCCAGTAGGTGGAGAGCTGGTTGTCGTTGGCGTTCTCCGCGACGAAGGTGTGCACCACGGAGGAGGCGGTGATGGGCTTGCCGACGGCGAGATCGGAGGCCGCGCCGGTGGAGCCGTTGCGGGTGACGGTGTTGCTGTCGCCCGAGACGTTGCCCGCCGCGTCCTTGGCCCGTACGACGTACGACACGGTGGTGCCTGTGGGCTGGGTGTCGGTGTAGGTGGTGACGTCGCCGGCCACGGTCTTGCGCAGCACGTTGTTGGCGTAGATGTCGTATCCGGTGACGCCCTTGTTGTCGGTGGACGCCGTCCAGGCCAGTTTGATCTGCCCGGAGGCCGGCTCGGTGAAGCTCAGGTTCGCCGGTGCGGTGGGCGCCTGGGTGTCGCCGGTGTCTCCCGTGCGGGTGACGGTGTTGCTGTTGCCGGAGACGTTGCCCGCGGCGTCCTTGGCCCGTACGAAGTACGAGACGGTGGAGCCGCCCGGCCGGGTGTCGGTGTACGTGGTGACGTCACCGGCGACGCTGGTCAGCAGGGTGTTGTCGGCGTAGATGTCGTAACCCGTGACGGCGGTGTCGTCCGTCGAGGGCTTCCAGGTCAGCTTGATCTGCCCGGTGGCCGGTTCGGTGTACGCCAGCTGCGCCGGGGCGGTCGGCGCCTGGGTGTCGCCGGTCTCGGGGCCGTATATCTCCAGCTCGGAGACCTGGGCGCCGGGCTGGACGGTGTTGGCCGTGACCAGGACGCGGACGTACCGGGTGGTGGTGGCGTCGAAGGTGATCGTCGCCGTCTCGGAGGCGGGGGCGAAGGTGTACGCCTTGGCCTGGGTCAGGTCCGTGAAGTCGGACCCGTTGGCGCTGCCCTGGATCTTCAGCGTCTGGCTGCGGGTCTCCCAGCCGTCGGGCAGCCGCAGCACCACGCGGTCGACCCGCACCGAGGAGCCCAGGTCGGCTTGGAGCCACTGCGGGAACTCGTTGTTGCGGCTCTCCCAGTAGCTGGCCCGGTTGCCGTCGTTGGCGTTGGCCGCGATGTACGTCTGGGTGTTGCTGCTGGCCGTGAGCGGGCGCCCGGCGGCCAGGTTCACCGAGGACTCCGCCGCCGCCCGGACCTCGAGTTCGGCGAGCTGGCCGTTGTCGGAGGCGGTGTTCGCGGTGATGTCGGCACGGACGAAGCGGGTCCGGGTGGCCGGGAGGCCGATGGTGACCGTGTTGGAGCTGCCCGGTGCGAAGGAGTAGGAGGCCGAGGTCTTCAGCGTGGAGAAGCTGGTGCCGTCGGCGCTGCCCTGGAGGGAGAGCGTCTGGCGGCGGGCCGACCAGTCGGCGGGGAGCTTCAGCGTGACCTGGTCGATGCGGGTGACCTCGCCCAGGTCGCTCTGAACCCACTGGGGCAGGGACTTGCCCGACCCCTCCCAGTAGGTGGACTGCTGTCCGTCGGCGATGTTCCCGGCGGACTTTCCGCTGCTCGCGGCGGCGCGGTGGCCGGCGGCGATGTTCGGGCCGCCGGCGGCCGAGGCGTTCAGCGCCGGCCAGGCGACCATCATCAGGCTGGTGGAGACGGTCGCGGAAAGGATCCGCCATCTCCGGCGTCGCGTTCTCATCTGTCCCCGATCTGCTGCCTCGGCGCAGGGCGGCCGAGGCGCGGCTCAGTCTGCGACCCTGTCGGTACATGAATTCCTGCACCGACAGGATGACCTTTTGCGTTTTGCGGTCAGAGAGTTGCAGAGAATTGACGCGGAGTCCACCACTCCGGCAGAACTCGGCGCCCTCGCGGACCTGGCCCGCACGGATCAACTGGCCCGACAGACGGGGCATTTGACAACAGGTCTGCCGAAGCGGCCGGACGCGACCACACCCGCAAGCAATTTGCGTAAATCTGCAAACCCATGAAAGGTGCCAGCTCGGAGGGCGCCCGCCCCGAGGCCCGGCCTATTCGGCCCAGGCGCGTTCCAGCAGCGCATGGAAGGCGGCGGGCTCCCGGCCGATCAGTCGGGCCAGGGTCGGATCGACGGCGGCGAACTCACCTCTCCGCGCCGCCGCGAAGATGCTCAGCATCAGGTCGGCGATCGGGGCCGGGGCACCGTGCGCCAGGGCCTGCCCACGGAAGGCGTCGCCGGGCACGACCGTGCGGGTGAAGGGCCGCCCGGCAACCTGCGCCGCCATCCCGGCGACGGCGTCGAAGTCGAGCGCCGCCGGACCGGTGAGCGGCGGCGTGGGCCCCTCGAACCGCCCCTCCTCGACCAGGATCACCGCGGTGGCCTCGGCGAGGTCGTCGTGGCCGGTCCAGGCGACGGGGCCGTCGGCGGGGAGGGCGATGTCGCCGCTGCGGCGGGCGGCCTCCAGGAACCGCAGGGCGCTTGCGGCGTAGAAGCCGTTCCGGAGCGCGGTCCAGGGCCGCCCGGTGGCGCGCAGCAGATCCTCCGTCCGGGCGTGGTCGCGGCACGCCTGGAAGCGGGAGTCGTGGGCGGCTCCCGCCTGACTCGTGTACAGGATGCGGCCGGCCCCGGCCTTCACGGCGGCGTCGATCGCGGCGCGGTGACCGTTGACGCACTCCTCGCCCGTGCGGTCGAGGGAGACGAGCAGCAACTGGTTGGCACCCTCGAAGGCGTGCGCGAGCGAGGCGGGGTCGTCGAAGCTGCCCCGCCGGACGCGGACACCCCGGTCCGCGAGATCCCCGGCCTTGCGGGGGTCGCGGACACTGACGCCGACACGGTCGGCGGGGACGCGCTCCAAGAGGCGCTCGACCGTACGGCGGCCGAGCTTTCCGGTGGCTCCGGTGACGATGATCACGGCGTTCTCCAAGCGTTGTTTCCGATGGAATCACTTTCAAGGTAACACCGGAACTAACACCGGAAGCAAACGTCGGATATCATCGATACATGCCTCACCGTGAGTCCCCCGCCGACCCTCGCCGCCGCATCATCGAGGCGGCCGTGGAGCTGCTGGAGAGCGGCGGCCCCGGCGCGGTGAGCACCCGCGCGGTCGCCGCCGCGGCCGGGATGCAGCCGCCGGCCATCTACCGCCACTTCGGCGACAAGGACGGGCTGCTGGAGGCGGTCGCCGAGTACGGCTACGCGCGGTTCCTGGAGAGCAAGCGCGCACAGTTCGACCCGGCGCCGCAGGACCCGGTGGAGGAGCTGCGCCACGGCTGGGACATGGTGGTGGAGTTCGGGATCTCGCGGCCCGAGCTGTTCGCCGTGATGAACAGGGCCACCGGCTCGGCGTCGGACGCGGCGCACCACGCCGGTCTGGAAATCCTTCGCGGCCGCGTGCGCCGGCTGGCGGCCGCGGGATGGCTGCGGGTCGACGAGGAGCTGGCCGCCCAGATCATCCAGGCCACCGGCCGGGGCGGGGTCACCACCTGGCACTCCACCCCCGTGGAACGCCGTGATCCGGTGCTGCTGACCGTCCTGCGCGAGTCCATGGTCGCCGCGGTCACCCGTGCCGAGCCGGTGGTCCCCGCCACGGAGTCCGGCCCCGCCCCGGCCGCCCGCGCGCTGCGCGCCGCCCTCCCCGACGACACCGGCGTCCTGAGCGAGGCCGAGCAGCGCCTGCTGCACGAGTGGCTGACGCGCCTGGCGGGGGACGGCGGCAGCCCGCCGGGGGCGTGAGCTCGGCTCATCGGCCGAGCGGTGCCCACCGGTAGCGGACGTCCGGCTCGTTCTCCTCATTCCGGCTGCCGTCGTCGAAGGCGACCGCGGTGAACCCGTGGCGCTCGTAGAAGGACCGGGCCCCGGTGTTGCGCTGGAAGGTGTACAGGGTGAGGCCGTCGGGAGCGGCCTCCTTGGCCGCCGCCAGCAGGAGCGAGCCGACACCCCGGCGGCGCAGACCGGGGCCGATGTAGAGGTGTTCCAGCTCGGAGCCGTCCAGCGAGACGAAGCCGGCGGTCCGCACGTCCCCGCCCTCGTGGGTCTCGGCCACTCGGACGTCGGTGCCGGGCAGCACCACATGGGTCATCCAGGCAAGGGTCGCCTCGTCGCTGTGCACGCGGGCCAGATACGGCATGGCGGCGGCGCGGGAGGCGAGGAAGAGCCGGGTGAGGGGCTCGGCGTCGTCCGCCCGGGCCTTCCGGAGCACAGCAGGAAGGCTGTCCGACGGCATGGGTTCTCTCCTGTCCGAGGGGCCGCCGCCAGGAGCGCGGGGCGCACGGTGATCGAACATACGTCGGGCACGTTCCGGATCTCCATAGGATAAGAGCGCCCCTGCTCCGCCGGTGCCCGCCCGGGGCGCCCGTCCCGCCGAGGAAACGACGTAACGGTGTACCAGCCCCACGTGTTCACGCTGACCGAGGACGGCTACCGGGGTCCCGCGCCCTCCTGGAGTTCCAGCGCCCCCTCCCTGTGGCTGGTGGACCCGGAACGCGCGGCCGAGGCCGCCCGGCTCCTCGCGCCGAAGATCCTCGACGCCTCGGAGCTCGCCCGGGCGGAGCGGCTGGCCTTCCCCGCGGACCGGGCGTGCTACACCGCCGCCCACCTGGCCCTGCGCCTGCTGCTCGGCGCCCGCCAGGGCGTCGCCCCGGAGGCCGTACGGCTGACACGGGAGCGCTGCCCCTCCTGCGACGGCCCGCACGGCCGGCCCGCGACCGGCGGCGGCACGCACTTCTCCCTCTCCCACACCCGGGGCGTCGCGCTGCTGGCGTTCGCGGGCGTCCCGGTCGGGGTGGACGTGGAGCGCCTCCCCGAGGCGCGGGTGGTCACGGAGGTCGCCGGGCAGCTGCATCCCGCCGAGGCGGCCGAGCTGGCCGCACTGCCGCGGGAGGAGCGGCCCGCCGCCTTCGCCCGGGTGTGGACCCGCAAGGAGGCGTACCTCAAGGGTGAGGGCACCGGCCTGGCGGGCGGCCTGCACCGCGAGCACGTCGGCACCGGCCCGTGCCCGCTCGGCCCGCCGGGCTGGGCCGTCACCGATGTCGCCGTCCCCGCCGGGTACGCGGCGGCGGTGGCCGTCGGCACGGCGGGGCGGGCGTCCGCCGGGGGGGCCGACCGGCGAAAATGACCGCACGGGCACATCGCACCGACCGACCGATACGGAGGAGTGGCAGATGCCGCACGCACGAGCCGGACAGCAGGCGCGCCCCGAGGACCTGACCGATGTGGCACGGCTGGTGACGGCGTACTACGCGCTGCACCCCGATCCGGCCGAGCCCGGCCAGCGGGTCGCGTTCGGAACCTCCGGGCACCGCGGTTCGTCGACCGCCACCGCGTTCAACGAGGACCACATCGCGGCGACCAGCCAGGCGATCAGCGAGTACCGGGCCCTCCGGGGCACGGACGGGCCGCTGTTCCTGGGGGCGGACACGCACGCCCTGTCGGAGCCGGCCCGGGTCACCGCCCTGGAGGTGTTCGCCGCCAACGACGTGCGCGTCCTCATCGACTCCGAGGACGGGTACACCCCGACGCCCGCGGTCTCGCACGCCATCCTCACGTACAACCGCGGCCGCGCCTCCGGCCTCGCGGACGGCGTCGTGGTCACCCCGTCGCACAACCCGCCGGGCGACGGCGGCTTCAAGTACAACCCGCCGAGCGGCGGGCCGGCCGGTTCGGAGGCGACGGGCTGGATCCAGGACCGGGCCAACGAGATCATCACCAACGGGCTCAAGGACGTCCGCCGGGTGCCGTACGCGCGGGCGCTCGCCGCCTCCACCACCGGGAGGTACGACTTCCTCGGCACCTATGTGGCGGATCTGCCCTCCGTCCTGGACCTGGAAGCGGTGCGCGGGGCGGGGGTGCGCATCGGCGCCGACCCGCTGGGCGGTGCGTCGGTCGCGTACTGGGGGCGGATCGCCGAGCAGCACCGGCTGGATCTGACCGTGGTCAACCCGCTGACCGACCCCACCTGGCGGTTCATGACGCTGGACTGGGACGGGAAGATCCGGATGGACTGCTCGTCGCCGCACGCGATGGCCTCGCTGATCGCTCAGCGCGACCGCTACCAGATCGCCACCGGCAACGACGCCGACGCCGACCGGCACGGCATCGTCACCCCGGACGCCGGGCTGATGAACCCGAACCACTATCTCGCCGTGGCCATCAACTACCTCTACGCGCACCGCCAGGACTGGCCGTCCCGGGCGGGCGTCGGCAAGACCCTCGTGTCGTCCGGAATGATCGACCGGGTCGCCGCCGACCTCGGCCGGGAGCTGGTCGAGGTGCCGGTCGGCTTCAAGTGGTTCGTGGACGGGCTGGCCGACGGCTCGCTGGGCTTCGGCGGCGAGGAGTCGGCCGGGGCGTCGTTCCTTCGCCGGGACGGCTCGGTGTGGACGACCGACAAGGACGGCATCCTGCTCGCGCTCCTGGCCTCCGAGATCCAGGCGGTGACAGGCGAGTCGCCGTCCCAGCACTACGCCGCGCTGACCGCCCGCTTCGGCGAGCCCGCCTATGCGCGGATCGACGCCCCGGCGGACCGCGAGCAGAAGGCGGTGCTGGCACGTCTCTCCCCCGAGCAGGTCGGCGCGGACACGCTCGCCGGTGAGCCGGTGACCGCCGTGCTCACCACGGCACCGGGCAACGGGGCCGCGATCGGCGGGATCAAGGTGACCACCGAGAACGCGTGGTTCGCCGCCCGCCCCTCGGGCACCGAGGACGTCTACAAGGTGTACGCGGAGTCCTTCCGGGGCGCCGGGCACCTGGCGCAGGTACAGGAAGAGGCCAAGGCCGTGGTCTCGGCGGCGCTGGGCGCCTGACCCCGGCGGGCCCGCCCTCCCGGCACGGTACCGGGAGGGCGGACTTCACCTCAGGGGGTCCACACCGCGGGCCTCGGGGCGGCCGCCATGCCGTTGCCGAGGAAGAAGCCGGGGTGCGGGGGCTGGTTGTAGGCGGTGTTCTGCCAGGCCAGCGCGGTGCGGTAGGTGGTGTCGTGGAGCAGGGTGGTGATCCTGGTGCTGGTCTCGTACGGCGTGGAGTAGATCCGCAGCGCGGTGTTGCCGGTGGTCGCCCAGACCACCTCCTCGCGCCAGTCGCCGAACAGGTCGCCGGAGATGACCGGTGTGGACTTCGTGCCGTTGTTGGAGCGGACCGAGGAACCGGTCAGCAGGCGGGTGTCACCGGAGGTGCCGTACTTGTCGATGTGGGTGCCGTCCAGCAGTTCCCGGGTGGTGTCGCCGTCCCACCAGGCCAGGAAGTTGGTGCTGGAGGGCTTGCGGTTCGCGACCATCGTGCCGTGCGGGTCGCGTATCCCGGAGACCGCTGACGACCAGGACTCGGCACCCGGGCTGCCCGCCCAGATGTCGTCGCTGACACCGCGTCCGTTGTCGCCGCCGGAGGGCGTCGACCAGATGATCTGCCCGGTCCTCGCGTCGGCCATCCAGGACGAGGGCTTCGAGCCGTCCTCGTCCACCTTGAACTCCTCCAGGCCCGGGCGCGCCGGGTCCAGGTCGCCGACGTGCATGGCGTCGCCGTGGCCGTTCCTCGTCGTCCAGAGGGAGCGGCCGTCGTCGTCCACGGCCATGGCGCCGTAGACGATCTCGTCCCTGCCGTCGCCGTCGACGTCGGCCACCGACAACTGGTGGTTGCCCTGGCCGTCGTAACCTCGGCCGGTGTTGGTGGAGCTGTTGGTGTCGAAGGTCCAGCGCCGGGTGAAGGCCCCGCCGCGCCAGTCCCAGGCGGCGATCACCGTACGCGTGTAGTAGCCGCGTGCCATGATCAGTGAGGGCCTGCCGCCGTCCAGGTAAGCGGTGCCGGCCAGGAAGCGGTCGACGCGGTTGCCGTAGCTGTCGCCCCAGGAGGAGACGGTGCCGCGTGCGGGGACGTAGTCGACGGTGCCCATGGCGGCGCCCGTGAGGCCGTTGAACATGGTGAGGTATTCGGGGCCGGACAGGACGTAGCCGGAGGAGTTGCGGTGGTCGGCCGACGCGCTGCCGATGACCGTGCCCCTGCCGTCGACGCTGCCGTCGGCGGTCTTCATCGCCACCTCGGCCCGACCGTCGCCGTCGTAGTCGTACACCTGGAACTGCGTGTAGTGCGCGCCGGAGCGGATGTTGCGGCCCAGGTCGATCCGCCACAGCCGGGTGCCGTCGAGCTTGACGCCGTCCACGACGGTGTTGCCGGTGTAGCCGGACTGGGAGTTGTCCTTGGCGTTGGTGGGCTGCCACTTCAGTACGAAGTCGAGCGCGCCGTCGCCGTCGAGGTCGCCGACGGAGGCGTCGTTGGCCTCGTAGGTGTAGGAGACGCCGTCGGGGGTGGTGCCGCCCGGGGGCGGGCTGATGGGCACGTCCTTGTACCCGGCGCGGAACTGGATCGCGTGCACGGAGTCGCTCTGTTCGACGCCGCCGACCACCGCGCGCACGGTGTAGTCGGCCGAGTTGGGGGCGCCGCTGTGGAAGTAGTCGGTCGAGCCGGTGATGGGCGAGGCGTTGACCTTCGTACCGGCGCGGTAGACGTTGAAGGCGACGGAGTCCGGGTCGGTGGCGAGCCAGCGCCAGCTGATGAGGTTGCCGGAGTCGGTGTGCACGCTGACGACGCCCCGGTCCAGGGCCTCCACCTGGCGTGCGGTCGCGGCGTGCGAGGTCTGGCCGGTGACGACCAGTCCGGCGGCGGCGAGGAGTCCGGCGGTGACGGCGCCGAGCAGGGTGCGGGTCCGGGTGGTACGGCGTCTGCGGGGAGTGCGGGGTTGCCCTTGAGCCACGGTACGTGCCTTCCGGTGTGGGGGTGGGTGGGGTACCCCTCAGTGGCCGCCGGGCGCGGAAAGGTTGCCGCCCCGGGCGATCCCGTACGCCCTCACCCGTTCGGCGCCGCGCGGTGGCGGGCCCGGCCCGGGGGCGCGCACGCTGTCCGGAGTGCTGCCGATCGCCAGGGGCGGCGGAGCCCGTTGGGGGGTGCGGACGTGTCGGACACCGGAACCACGGCCCCTGGCGCGGACCCGGGGGACGACATGGCGGGGGCGCTGCTCGACACGTTGTTCAGCCAGTCAGCGGTCGGACTGCACGTCCTGGACACCGGTCTGCGGGTCGTCCGCGTCAATGCCCTCACCGAGGGCGTGGACCCCGGCCGGATCGTCGGGCTGCACTTCACCGACGCGTACCGGCTCGACGACCCGCGGGAGGCGGAACGCCTGCTGGACCAGGTGCTGGAGACGGGCACTCCGGTGCTCAACCAGACCATCCGCGGCCGCCTCGCCCTGTCCACCGGCCCTTCCCGCAGCCTGAACGTCACCCTGCACCGTCTGGACGCCGACGACGGCCGCCCGCTCGGTGTGCTGGCGGCCGTGGTCGACGTCAACGAGCGGGAGAAGGCGCATGTCCGGGCCGATGTGCTGGCGGCCGTGCGGCGGGGGGCGGGCCACTCCCTGGATGTGGCGGCGACCTGCGAGGGGCTGGTGTCGGCACTGGTACCCGCGTTCGCCGACCTGGCCGTGGTCGAAGTGGTGGACGATGTGCTGCGCGGCGCCGATCCGCCGCTGAGCCCGCTGGACCGGGACGTACCGCTGCGGCGTGCGGCGGTGCGGGGCACGGGCGCGGCGCCGGACAGCCTGGTCGGTGAGCTGCGCCGGGTGCCCGAGGCGACCCCGTTCGCCCTGGCCGTCACGGATCTGCGGCCCCGGCTGGTCGAGCTGGGCCCCGACACGCCATGGCTGGACGCCGACCCGGCGACGCGCCGGATGATCGAGGCGACCGGGGCGCACTCGATGATCGTGGCGCCGCTGAAGCTGCACGGATCCGTGCTCGGCCTGGTGAGCGTGTACCGGCACCGGGGCGATCCGTACAACGAGCGCGACCTCACCCTTGCGCTGACCGCCGCCGCGCACACGGCGCTGAGCATCGAGAACGCGCTGCGCTACGCCCGGGAGCACGTGATCGCCTCGACCGTCCAGCGCCGGCTGCTCCCCCAGCACGAGGGAGAGCGGGTCGCGATCGAGACCGCGCACATCCTGCTGCCGGGGCGCAACAGCGGCTGCTGGTTCGACACGATCGGCCTCTCCGGCGCCCGGACGGCGCTCATCATCGGCAACGTCGCCGGACACGGGTTGCAGACGGCCATCACGATGGGGCAGTTGCGCACCGTCATCCACGCGCTGGCGGGGCTCGACCTGGAGCCCGACGAGGTGCTGGCCCGGCTCAACGACACGGCCGACCGGCTGGTGAAGGAGCGCCGGATGCTGCCGCCGGGTGACTCCCTGCACCGCCAGCCGCTGACGGCCACCTGCCTGTACGCGGTCTACGACCCGTTCACTCAGGTGTGCACGGTGGCGCGTGCCGGGCATCCCGCGCCGGTGGCCGTCGGGCCGGACGGGCGCCCGTTGGTGCTGGACGTGCCGGAGGGGCCGGCGCTCTTCTCGGAGGACAGCGCGCCCTTCGCGACGGGTTCGGTGCGGCTGGACGAGGGCAGTGTGCTGGCGTTCCTGACCGGTTCGCTGCTGCCCGAGGAGCGGTCGGTGGAGCGGGTGCGGGAGGCCCTGGCCTTTCCGGAGCGCCGGCTGCGGGACCTGTGCGACGCGATCGTGTACAACCTGCCGGCCGAGGCCGACCCGGACGGGGCCGCGCTGCTGCTCGCCCGGACGGGCGTGGTGCCGCCGGACCGGGTGGCGACCTGGGAGCTGGCCCACGACCGGACGACTCCGGCGGTCGCCCGCACCCTGGTCCGGGACCGGCTGGAGGGCTGGGACCTCGGTGAGGACACCGTCGAGGCGACCGAGCTGATCGTCAGCGAGCTGATCACCAACGCGGTCCGCTACGGGACGCCCCCCCTCCAACTGCGGCTGCTGCTGGACCGCTCGCTGACCTGCGAGGTGCACGACACCAGCCCGGTGGCCCCGCATCTGCGGCACGCCCGGACGGTTGACGAGGGCGGGCGCGGGCTGTTCATCGTGTCGCAGCTCGCCAACCACTGGGGCACCCGCTACAGCGTGAACGGCAAGGCGCTGTGGACGGAGCAGGAGATCCCGGAAGAGGACTCCTGACGGTCGGTGGGCGCATCGGCGGGCATACGGGTGCGGGGGGGGGGGGGGGGGGGGGGGGGGGGGGGGGGGGGGGGGGGGGGGGGGGGGGGGGGGGGGGGGGGGGGGGGGGGGGGGGGGGGGGGGGGGGGGGG
>NZ_JBMNDO010000075.1:0-38917 GCF_052542855.1 Streptomyces sp. SAS_281 | reverse complement strand
CTCCCCCCCCCCACTACTGGCCGGCCCTCCACCAGAAACGAAGTGGACACCACTCATGCACCGCGTACTCGGTGATCGCAGGGCGATCATGATCCTGCTCGGTCCCGCACTGCTCGTCTACACACTCATCATGCTCGTCCCGATGGCGTGGTCGCTCGGGTACTCCTTCACCAAGGGCAACTCCATCGACGGCTTCACCGGCAACGGTCTGGCCAACTTCACCCGGCTCCTCTCCGACCAAGCTGTCCACGACGCCCTGTGGTTCACGCTGAAGTACGCGGTCGTCGTCACCGCCGGCCAAATCATCGCCGGCTACCTCCTCGCGCTTCTGTACGTCTTCTTCCTCAAGAAAGCCTCCGCGCTCATCCGGACCCTGGCCTTCTTCCCCGTCGTACTGCCCACCGTCGCCGTCGGCCTGCTGTTCCAGAAGTTCTTCCAGGTCGCCCCCCAGACTGGCCCGGTCAACTCGCTGCTCAACGCCGTGGGAATCGACTCCATCGACTTCTTCGGCAGCGCCGGAAGTGCCTTCTGGGTCCTGATCATCATGGACATCTGGCGCTCCATGGGCTTCTACGCCGTGCTCCTCTTCGCCGGTCTCGTCGACATCCCGGACGAGGTCCTCGAATCAGCTCGCCTCGACGGCGCCTCCGGCCTCCGCCTCATCCGCCACATCGTCCTGCCGCTGTCCCTGCCCGTCCTCATGTCCTCACTCATATTCAGCATCAACGGCACCCTCAAGGTCTTCGACTCCGTCGTCGCCCTCACCAACGGCGGCCCCGGCAGCGGCACCACCCCGCTGACCCTCTACATGTTCCAGACATCGTTCACCTACAGCGACTACGGCTACGGCAGCACCATCGCGCTGCTCCTCACCGTGGTCTGCCTTCTCGTGAGCCTGGCGGTCTACCGCGTCTCGCGACGCGACATCACGGAGGTCTGAACAACATGACCGTCGACACCCCGCTGAAGACCACCAGGGCCGGACACCGGCGTACCGGAACACGTGTGCTCCCCGGGCGCAGGGCAGGCAGCCGCCTGTGGATCCGCCTCGCAGTGACACTCCTGCTGATCATCGAGATCTACCCGCTGCTCTGGATGTTCCTGACCTCGCTGAAGTCCAACAGCGACTACCTCAACAATTCCACCTGGAGCCTCCCCACCACCTGGGAGTGGGGCAACTACACAGAAGCCTGGACCACCGGGAACATCGGCCTCTACATCAAGAACAGCCTCCTGGCCGTCGTACCCGCCCTGCTTCTCATCCTGCTCCTCGGCACCGCAGCTGGCTTTGCGCTGCAGATCATGGTCTGGAAGGGCCGCAGCCTGACCCTCCTGGTCTTTCTCGCCGGCATGATGGTCCCGCCGCAGATGATCCTGCTGCCCCTGTTCACCGTCTACTTCCAAACCGGTCTCTCGGGCACCCTGTGGCCGCTCGTCCTCACCTACACCGGAACCGGTCTGCCCCTGACCGTCTTCATGATGGCCACCTACTACAGAACCGTTCCGCGCGAGCTCTTCGAGGCGGCCACCATTGACGGCGCCGGCATCCTGCGCGCCTTCTGGACGATCAGCGTGCCCGTGGTCCGCAACGCGCTCCTGACGGTCGGCCTGGTGCAGTTCTTCTTCATCTGGAACGACCTGCTCATCGCTCTGACCTTCACCAACAGCCAGGACCTGCGCACCATCCAGGTCGGTCTCCTCAACTTCACCGGCGAATTCGGTGCCACCCAGTACGGCCCGCTCTTCGCCGCCATCTGCATCAACGTCTTCGGCACACTCGTGATCTACCTCTTCCTCAACCAGAAGGTCATGAAGGGCCTCACCTCCGGAGCGGTCAAGGGCTGAAACGCCCGCGCACACGCCCCGAGCACATGAAAGGCCCCCCATGCACCCCCTTCAGCCCTCTCCCGTGCGTTTCGAGCACCTCGCCGACGGCCTGGGAATCGGAACCGGCACCCCCCGCCTCTCCTGGACCCCCGCTCCCGAGGGCGGCAATCAGCAGGCGTACGAGCTCGAAATCCGTCGCAACGGACTTACATGTCGAACAGGCCGACTCACCGGCCCCGACCACGCCTTCGTCCCATGGCCGGGCGAGCCGCTCACTTCTCGGGAGCGGGCCTCCGTCCGCGTACGGACGTGGCCCACGGCCCACAGGGAGCCCTCGCCGTGGAGTGAGCCCCGCGCCGTCGAGACAGGTCTCCTCGACCCCGACGACTGGACCGCTGTCCCGGTCGGCGCGGGCTGGGAAGAGGACCCGGCTGCCGAACGCCGGCCGGCCCGCGTCCGCCGTGACTTCCTGACCGACGCAAAGCCGATCGCACACGCACGGCTCTACATCACAGCCCACGGCTTGTACGAAGCCGAACTCAACGGACACCGGGTCGGAGACGAAGCCCTGGCCCCCGGCTGGACCGTCTACCACCGTCGCCTGCGCTATCGCACTCACGACGTCACCTCACTGCTCGTCCCCGGAGCCAACACCATCGGTGCCTGGCTGGCAGACGGCTGGTACCGCGGCAAGTACGGATTCGACGGCGGTACCCGCAACATCTACGGCACCGACCAGTCCCT
Source organism: Streptomyces sp. SAS_281 (assembly GCF_052542855.1). Lineage (NCBI taxonomy): Bacteria > Bacillati > Actinomycetota > Actinomycetes > Kitasatosporales > Streptomycetaceae > Streptomyces > Streptomyces sp. SAS_281. Next base: position 36,346 of record NZ_JBMNDO010000075.1, on the reverse strand, counting down.
CATCGCCCAGCTCGAGATCACCTACACGGACGGCACCGCCACCGTGATCGCGACCGACGCCACCTGGAAAGCATCCGTCGGCCCGATCCTCAGCAGCGGACTGTACGAGGGCGAGAACTTCGACGCCCGCCTCGACAATCCGCACTGGGCTACCCCCGCCGCCCCTCAGGACGGCTGGACGCCTGTGCGCACGGGAAGCAGAAAGACAGACACTCTCGTCGCTCCCGAAGGCCCGCCCGTCCGGTGCACCGAGGAGATCACCCCGGTATCCATCACCCGCACCCCCGACGGCCGTCACCTGCTCGACTTCGGCCAGAACCTTGTCGGCCGCCTGCGCGTCACGGCCGACGGACCGGCCGGCACCACCCTCACCCTCCGGCACGCCGAAGTCCTCCAGAACGGAGAACTCGCCACTCGCCCGCTACGCGACGCGCACTCCACGGACACGCTGGTGCTGCCCGGCAACGGCCCCTACACCTGGGAGCCGCGCTTCACCCTCCACGGCTTCCGATACGCCGAAATAAGTGGCTGGCCCGGACAACTCGACCCCCACGCCGTGACTGCGCGCGTCTACCACACGGACATGCGCCGCACGGGCTGGTTCGAGTGCAGCAACCCGATGGTCAACCGCCTCCACGAGAACGTTCTGTGGAGCATGCGAGGCAACTTCGTCGACATCCCCACCGACTGCCCGCAGCGGGACGAACGCCTCGGCTGGACCGGAGACCTTCAGGTCTTCGCCCCCACCGCCGGCTTCCTCTACGACTGCGCCGGCATGCTCGACTCCTGGCTCACCGACGTCGGTCTCGAACAGCTCCCCGACGGCACCATCCCCTGGTACGTCCCCGTCATCCCTGGGGAACCCATGTGGACGCCCATCCAGCCGGGCGCCGCCTGGGGAGACGTCGCCACACTCACCCCCTGGGTCCTCTACCACCGATTCGGAGACCTGGAACTTCTTGGCCGCCACTACCCCATGGCCCGGGCGTGGGTCGACCTCGTCGAAAGGCTCGCCGGACCGGACCGCCTGTGGGACACGGGCTTCCAACTCGGCGATTGGCTCGACCCCGCTGCTCCACCCGACGACCCCGCAGCCGGCCGCACCGACCGCTACCTCGTCGCCACCGCCTACTTCGCTCACTCCGCCCGGCACCTCAGCCACGCCGCGCGCGAACTCGGCCACAGCAGCGACGCCATCCGCTACAGCACCCTCGCCGAAGAGATCACTGCAGCGTTCCAGGCGCGCTACGTGCACAAGGACGGCCGCATGGTCAGCGACAGTCCCACGGCCTACTGCCTCGCCATCGCGTTCGACCTCCTCGACCCTTCCCAGCGCCGGGCCGCCGGCGACCGCCTCGCCCAACTCGTCCACCAGGACGAAGCGCGCATCGCCACAGGCTTCGTCGGCACCCCCCTCATCTGCGACGCCCTCACCGACACGGGGCACCTGGACACCGCGTACCGCCTGCTGCTGCAGACGGACTGTCCCTCATGGCTCTACCCCCTCACCATGGGAGCCACGACCATCTGGGAACGGTGGGACAGCCTGCGTCCCGACGGAACTCTCAACCCCGGCGGCATGACCTCGTTCAATCACTACGCCCTCGGCGCCGTAGCCGACTGGCTCCACCGAGTCGTCGGAGGCATCGAAGTCACAGCCCCGGGCGCCACCGCCCTCACCTTCCGGCCCCGTCCCGGAGGCGGCATCACCTGGGCGCGAACCCGCTACGAGACCCCCCACGGAACAGCCGCCCTGTTCTGGAAAAGCGGCCCCAACGGCATAGAAGCACACATCACCGTGCCTCCGAACTGCACCGCCGTCGCCGACCTGCCCGGCACCAGTCCGGTGACTGTCGACGCCGGAACGCACATCCTCAGCACGGCGAACGGTAGCCGAATATAACCCTGAAATATCAGAATGCCACTCTGTGGACCTGGCACGAATTCGAAGCGAAACGTGCCGGGCATCCGCAGGCTTAAAAAAGCGCGTTCGGTGCTATCCATGCGATGGATGACGGTCATCGGAATCCCGTATGCAAGCTCCGGGGCAACCCCCGAGTCTCACGAACGCGGTGCTCTCACCAGGCCCGATCGATCATCGGTGGAGCGGCCACGAGAGGGCTGGATCCCGACCGGCGAGCCGCAGGGGTTGACCAGAGTAATGCGAAGTCATAACTTCCAATTCCATGCAATGTGCTTCACTGGGCATCGTCTGAAAAGTCCTGGGCGGACGCCGCAGGTATCTAAATCCCCCAGACGGAAAAGCTCACGGAATTGAGGTCCGAGTGCTCGCCTCGGATGCTCAGCATCTGACTCCGGCGGGCATCACCCGCCGCCCCACCGTTCGGAGAGCCGCTGTGAACCGACGAACCTTCCTGTCCTCCGCCATAGCCGCAGCTGTTGCTGTCAGCATCGCCCCGGCCAACGCCCGCCAAGCCGTAGGTGCGACAGACCCCCGCACGCTCGCACGAGTCGACGAGTTGCTCGCCCGCATGACAGCCGCTGAGAAGGAGGCGCTGATCCGCTGCGACTTCGCGGCTGTCGCGCGTCTCGGAATCCCCGCACTGACCATGGTCGACGCCTCCGCCGGACTGCGCGGCGAGGAGAACGTGACCGCCTTCCCTGTCCCCCTCGCACAGTCCGCCACCTTCGACGAAGACCTCGCCCGGCGCATCGGCGCCGCCATCGGAGCCGAAGGACGAGCCAAGGGCTACAACACCCTTCTCGGCCCCACCGTTGACCTCGCCCGCACCTGGCACTTCGGCCGCCAGGCCGAAAGCCTCGGAGAAGACCCCCTTCTCGCCGGCCGCCTCGGCACCGCCCTCACCACCGGCATCCAGAGCCGCCAGGTCACCGCCACCGTCAAGCACTTCGCCGCCTACACCCAGGAAGCCAACCGCTTCTCCATCAACACCCTCGTCCCCGAACGCGCTAAGCACGAGATCTACGAGGCACCATTCCGACGGGTCATCGCCGCCGCACCCACCACCTCCGTCATGATGGCCTACCCGAAGATCAACGGCACCTTCGCCACCCAGAGCCCCGCCCTCTTCGACGACGTGAAAAAGCGCCTCGGACTTCAGGGATACACCGTCCCCGACTTCTGGGCCGGCGACGACCAAGTCGCCGCCGCCAAGGCAGGTATGGACCTCGCGGGCCTCGGCCCCGGCGGAGTCAAGCTGGCCCCGGGCGCACTCACCGGCGGCGCCGTACCCACAGCACGCCTCGACGACGCCGCCCGTCGCATTCTGCTCACCATGTTCGCCAACGGCCTCGTCGACAACCCGCTTCCCACCCCGACCCAGAACGTCAGCACCACCGCACACAAGAACCTCGCACAGGAAGCCGCTCTCGCAGCAACCGTCCTGCTCACCAACCGGTCAACGACCCTGCCGCTGCCCGCCTCACTCACATCCCTCGCCGTCATCGGCCCCGCGGGAAGCGACGCCCTCACCGGCGTCGCCGGCTCCACCTACGTCGATCCCGGTGACTGGACCACCCCCCTACAGGCCATCAAGACCCGCGCCGGCAGCGGCATCACGGTCACCCACTCCCAGGGAACCGTCGGCGACATCCCACTCACCCCTGTCCCCGCCACCGCGCTGAGCACCCCAGCCGGCGCCCCCGGCCTGACCGGCTGCTATTACGCGACTCCCGCGCCGACGGGGACGCCGGTCGCTACCCGCACCGACAGCGTCGTCGACTTCACCACCCCCCCGGTCGGCACGCTCCCAGAGGTCTGGTCCGCAACCTGGTCGGGCAGCCTCATGCCGGCCCACTCGGGCCTGCACCGCTTCTCGCTCCTGCCCGCGGGAACCGCAACGCTCAAGGTCAACGGCACCACCGTCGTCTCAGGGACTCGGGGCACCAGGCGCTTCTTTCTCGGCACCTACGACTACCCGATCCAAGGCGCCATCGAGCTGACTGCCGGCCGGCCCGTGCCCATCGAACTGACCTACAGCAACGCCACCGCCGATCCCGGAACCTGCGGCCTCACCCTCGGCTGGCAGCCCGTCTCTCTCATCCCGGCCGCCGTGAAAGCCGCCGGGGCCGCCGATGCCGCGGTCGTCTTCGTCAACCGCATAGCCGGCGAAGCCATGGACCATGAGCAGCTCGCTCTTCCCGCCGACCAGAACCAGCTCATCACCGAGGTCGCTGCGGCCAATTCACGCACGGTCGTCGTCCTGAACACCGACGGCCCTGTCGCCATGCCCTGGCTCGACGACGTGGAAGCTGTCATCCAAGCCTGGTACGGAGGCCAGGGCATGGGTACAGCACTTGCAGCCGTCCTCTTCGGCGACAGCGACCCCTCCGGCCGCCTGCCCATCACCTTCCCCGCCACCCCCTCCCAGGGACCGGGCACCACGACCGAGACCTACCCGGGCAAGGACGGCACCGTTTCCTACGACGAGGGAACCGCGATCGGGTACCGCTACTACGACATCAATGAGCAGCAGCCGCTGTTCCCCTTCGGCCACGGCCTGTCGTACACCACCTTCGCCCACGGCTCCGTCGAGGCGGCCTACAACCCGACCACCAAAACCCTCACCCTGTCCGTGACCGTTACCAACAAGGGCAAACGTCAGGGCACTCAGACCGTGCAGGTCTACGCCACACTGCCGGCCGCGGCGGCCGCCGAGCGACGCAGGCTCGTCGACTTCCGCAAAATCACCCTCGCCCCCGCCGCCAGCCAGCGCATCACCTTCACCATCCCGGCCGACGACCTGACCGTATGGAACTCCGGAACCTGGAAGCTCGTGCCCGGCCTCTACACCCTCGCCACCGCACGCGACTCCCGCACTATGACGGCACAGAGGACTCTGTCCATCAACTGACCCCGCCCCCCAGTAATGCGAGCGGGCAAGCTCATGAGAACGGTGGTCGACGCAGCCCCCAGCAGACGCCGACCGCCGGTGCCCCAGCGGCTCATCGCCTACCCGCGGGGTAGAAACCGCTGCGGGGCGCCCCGACGGCTACCCCTGTGACTGAGCCATGGCAAGGCCGGAGCCGACGGGATGGCCGTCGTTGACGAGGATGAGCCGGTTTCCGGCCTAGGCATCGAGCCGGTCGCACGCCCAAGCGAGGTCACACGCTGCCGTGGGCAGCTCAGTTATGCGCCTTCGATTGTGGTCGTCGAGCCGGTAGGGGACGTGTCCGCCCCGAGTGGGCGATTTCTGATGGCTATGTGCAATTCTGCGGCCTCCGCGCGCCGCATCCGTTGCCCCGCAGGTACCAACTAGGTACCATCGGTGTTATGCCGTCCTTGAATGTCACTTTCACCGACGAGGAGCTGGAAGAGGTCCGCGCCGCCGCGGCCACCGAAGGCAAGTCCCTCAAGCAGTACGTCCACGACCTGCCCCTGCGCGAGCGCCAACGCCGCCAGTTCGTCCGCTACGCCGCCTCGTGGGGAGAGACACACCGCGACGAGTTCGACGACGCGTTCCCCGACGAAATTCCGCCCACGCAGGAACGCGGAGCGAACGCCGCCTGATGATCCTGCACATCGACGTCCCCTGGCTCCTGGACGTCCAGGAACAAGCCGTCCCCGAAGACGTCAGCGTCGCCGACTACTCCGCCCTCGTCGCAGCCGTCGCCCGCCACAAAACCAAGATCCCCCGCCCCGCCACCGCCGACCCCGACCCCGCCTGGCGCGCCGCCGCCCTCCTGCACACCCTCATCCGCCTCCAGCCCCTGCCGCACCGCAACAGCCTCTACGCCTCCCAGGTCACCGCCGCGTACATGCACGCATCCGGTGAAGGCATCGACCCCCCGTACGGCGCCATGGTCGATCTCGTTCGCGACATCCGCGACGGCAAATGCGACGTCTACCAGGTAGCCGCGCGCATCCGCTCCTGGCGCATCTGACCACCCCGACCAGCGGGATCGCAGACAGCAACATTGCGAAATTCGCGTGGCACGGGCTCGAGCGGCTGGGGCTCCTGCTGGACTTGCTCACCCCGGAGCGCGTCGAGCGGATCAAGGCCGGAGCGTAACGAGAAGGCGTGGCCCTTCACCGCCGAGGACGTCATCCCGGCATCACCTGGGTGGCGGCCCCCCGTTTTCCCCGCCGGCGATTTCCTTCCCGCTCGTCGTCACCCTCGTGATGCTGGCGCGGGGCCTCACGGAGCAGGGACACGGCGTTGTCCTCGGAAACTGCTGCTGGCCCAGATACTCCGTCACCGCTGCGAGCCGCACGACCTGGAGCAGGACGAGACGGTGGCAGAGCCCGGGCCGGGCCGCTGGTTCCTGCACCCGCGGCGCACCTGAGACCACAGACCCCGGAAGACCAGGCATTTCGGCCCCTGGGGCCGGGCAGGTCCACACCCGGTCGCCAACGAATCATCCTGTATGAGCCCGCTTGCAATCACGTCGGACGAAACCCCTGCCGGCCCCGCACTGCACGTGGTTGGCGAGCTCGACTACGTAAGGTCCGCCGCCCTGAGCCTTAGGACCGAGGCTCTTTTTCTTTCCCCAGGGCAGCGCCTGGTGGTCGACGTGTGAAGTTCTGCGACTCCACTGGCATCACACAGCCCTCCTTGCTGCGCGCCAGCACGTTCAAGCGGCGGGCGCCTGGACCAGGTCTTCACATGTCGCCCCGATGACTCGGCTTGACCAGTCCGGCGAGGCACCGGAGAGGCCCGATTGCCGCCACGAGGTCGCCGAACGTGCCGGCCGCCCGGAGACATGCTTGCTGGCTGCTGACACGGCTGGTCAAGACAGATGAACGGCCCCGCGTTCGCGCGCGTGGAGATGTCCTTCGGCCTCGTGCGGGGCACGGGGCGGCAGGACGCTCTCAAGGGTGTAGCCCGCCTTTTGCGCGACTCGGCAGGAAGCGGGGTTGCCGGCGTTGTGCATCAGTTCCAGACGGTTGAGTCCCGCTTCCGTCCTGGTGTGGAAGGCCCAGGTCGTCAACAGTTCCACGGCCCTGGAAGCAACGCCGAGGCCCCGTGCCGAGGCACCCGTCCAGTAGCCGACCTCACCGTGCGCCTCGCCGCCGCACTGTTTGAGAACGATGTGCCCCACGACCCGCCCCGTCATGAGGATGGCGAAGCTGAGCCGCACTCCGGACTTCCAGCCCGCCTCCTGGATCGCGATCCAGCGCACCGCGTCCTGCAGCCCCGCCACGCGGTGCGACGTCCAGCGACGCACTTCCTCGTCATCGGCCAACGCCGCCAGTGCGCCGGCGTCACCCGGCTGCCACGGCCTCAGCGTCAGGTCGGTCGAGCGCAGCACCACAGTCGTCACCGCTTGGTCCTTCCTGTCCTTCCGCCACCCTAGATGACCGCGTCACACCAGTTGGCCTGCACCGGAGTATCCGGCCAGGAGAGCAGTCCCTTGCCGTGCCGGGTGGGTGCTGCGGCCCGCACAGGTGCGGGTCAGTTGTGGCTGGTGTGGGTGGCTGCTTGTGCTGCGTGGATGGTGGGGTAGAGGTTGAGGAGGGTGTCGGCGCCGACGAGCTGCAGGAGGTGTCGGACGGCGAAGGAGGGGTCGGCGATTCTGAGGTCACCCTGGTCGTGGAGGGCGAGGACCAGGTGCAGGAAGGAGGAGTCGGCGAAGTCGATGCGGTGGGCGTCGAGTATGACCGTGCCGTGCTCGGCTAGCGCGATGTCTGCCTGAGCCTGCAGCGCGGGCAGGGACTCGCTGTCGACGTCTCCGTCCGGGGCCAGGACCGGCACCGGCCCACCTGCCTGACGGTATTCATGAGTCGTCATACGACCGATCCTGGCACTCGACGAGCATGTCGTATACCCGTCTGGCGGCCGCCCTCGCCGCTGCCGGCATGAAACGCCGCCTCGACCGGTTCGGCACTGAACTTGTCAAGGCCGGTTCACTCGAAGGAATGGCCTCACGTCGGCACTCTCCTTTGCCATCGGCGTATGCCATACCTTTCACGCACGCGCCCACCTGCAAGAACACAGGAAGCGGCGGGCCGGGCCGGAGAGAGGGCGGCGAGTGGGGTGAACGGCGACGATGAGGAAACCTGGCGCAAGGACGCGGTCTGCCGCACTGCCGAGCCGGACCTGCTCTTCGTGGACGGTGCCGCCCAGAACCGGGCCAGGGCCCTGTGCACCGGCTGCCCGGTACGCACCGAGTGCCTGGCCTACGCCCTGGACCACCGGATCGAGCACGGCGTCTGGGGCGGCATGATGGAACGCGAACGCCGCGGCCTGCTGCGGCGGCGCCCCCTGGTCACCTCCTGGCGGACCCTGCTCGCCACCGCCCGCTCCGAACACAACCAACTCGACCGGGCCCGCAAGGAAGCACCGACACCACGAAGGAGCGCGGGGTGACCCCACCGGGGCCACAGTGCTTCCTGACATGCCATCGGTTCACCCCCCCCCATGGGCTTCCCGCACCGACGGTGCAGGTACCGGGCCTGCAGAGGCAGCACCACGGCCGCCCGGTGCGCGCGGCTGGCGAAGAGCGCGCCGTGTATCGGCCTGCCGTGGTGATTACCGAAGCTGCCCGGAGGCGTTGTGACGGCTATCGGGACGCTTCAGCGAGTGCTGACGCCAGACAGGCTCGGCCTTGGGGTCTTCCCAGCCGCCGAGCGGTTCGTCCCCGGCCTCCAGCAGCGCGCAGACGCATCACCCGCCGCCCAGGCCGCCCACCAACGGGCAGCCAACGGCGCCGTCTTCCAGGGCAAACCCGTCCCACCCCGCACACCGATGCCGTCGCCCGCACGTCTGCACGAGCTTGTGCAGACCTACCAGGCACACCAGCGCGCCAACAACGAATACCGCGCACGACCCAAGACCCCCGGCCCCGACGAGGACACCCGCCCACCAGCCGGACTCCTCACGACCGTCGCTTTCGACCGGCTCGTCCACGAGCTGTTCGGCCTCATCGGCCACGCCCTGGACGTGGAACTGAGCCCACACGCGGATATCGCCGCGCCCGAGCCCAGCCCCTCTGGCGTCAGCACTCGCTGAAGCGTCCCCAAAGCCGTCACAGCGCCTCCGGGCCGCTGCGCGACGGCGGCCGCCGAGCTCCCTGCGAGGTCTTCGCCAGCCGCGCGCACCGGGCGGCCGTGGGGCCGGGAGCGGGCCGCCACCGTCCAGACCACCTGCAGAAGGGAGGCCCGAGGAGTACCTGGAGGGCCGCACGACCGACCCGGCGACGTGGCTGCGCACACCGAAGAACCTGGACCGGCTCGCCGCCCACGGCGCCCCCGGCGTTCCTGACCCGGGCCGCCCCGGGCAGGCAAGCTGCAGTGACCAGTCTCGGTGGCGCACACGGGCACCGAGGCATTGGGGCGCTCGCGGCTCACCGCGGCACAGGTGCTCGTGGCCGCCTGGGAACGGCGACCGCCAGTTCCTCGGCGGCGGCCGGCGCGGCCGGCGCCGCTCCGCGCACAGATACAGCTTGCCCTCGCCGGTGCCGTGCTCGGTGCTGTCGGTTACGAGGACGTGAGCGAATCGGTCGGGGGCGTGTCGGCCTGTGTTCGTCTGATGGGTGATCAGTGGGTCGTCGTGCTGACGGGTACGAGTTCGGTGCTTGGTTTGTGGCGGGTGGCTCGCTGGGCGGCGCGGTCGGAGACCAAGCCGGCGATGGCGCGGTGGGGTGCGGCGTAGTGCTCGCGGCGTCCGAGGAAGCGTTGGAGGGGACGCCACTGCTTGTGCTCGGCGTTAGCGTGCTCGACGCAGATCCTCGCGGAGGACTGGCGGCGCCGATGCTCGCGCCAGGCGTACTGCTCGCCGAGTGGCGCGTCTCCCTTCGGCTTCTTCGGCGGAGCACTGACCTGGTCGGGGAACTCGTTGGCCAATCCTCGGTAGCCCTCGTCAACCTCAGCTTTCACGTCCGGATGGAGGCGGAACTGCTCGGCGATCCCCTCCTGCGGACGGCCGTCAGGTCGTGCATTCTTCCGGGCCGGTCGGCGCCGGACCACAGGGTGCGGCCCTGGCCGTCGCTGATCGTGGTGGTCTTGCACGTGTTCTGCTTCTTCTTGCCGGACACGAACGCACAACGACCGGGCCAGTGGGCCCTGGGGCGTCTGACCTGGGTCTCGGTACCGTCGATCCGCAACTTCACGGCCTCTGCCTCGGCGTAGGCGAGCACACTGGCCAGGGTCCGCAGCCGTACACCGGGCCGCTCGGGGACGGCGAAGCCGCGGTCGGCCAGGAGCGGTCGGATCTCCCCGATCGCCCGGGTGATGGTGGACCGCTCCAGCCCATAGAGCTCCGCGAGAGCGGCGTGCGGCAACTGGTGACGCAGATGGACGAGCGTGACCAGCACCCGGTCGGTGAAGACCAACTCGTGGCTTGGTCCGGCGCCCGATTGCTGCTTGCGCCTACCGCCCCCCCGTTCGTGCGGCTCGGACTCACAGCGAGCGGTCCACGGAGTGGCCAACTCCTCGATCAATCCGCCGAGATGCGCACGGGAGATGCCCGTGAAGGCAGGATGGGGCAAGGCCGCGCGGGCCCATTCCTTCGTCGTCACACACGAGGAACCCGTGCGGCCACCATTAGGTCACGTCCGGTGACAGCCTTGGCCTGCTGTCACGAGGGTTCAGTGTTCGCGGCTCCGAAGGCGGTTCCAAGGGTTGGGTTTCACAGCCACCGCTTGGCGGCCTCGACGCTGTCGCCGCCGCTGGTGTTGAACGCGATCGCGGCACCTGGTGCATGGTGCCTGACCAGGTTCACGACCTGCTCGAAGAACGTCAGAGCTGGCTCCGGTTTACGTATCCCGCCCCCGATGACGACGACGTCCCAGTCTCGTTCAGACAGTGCTGCGATGACTGTGGACTCGGCTGATTCGTCCGGCGCAATCAGCCCCATAGAAGCGTCGATGGCATGTTCTCCGAAACGGGCCAGTTCCTTGTCCAGGACCGCGCGCACGGCGTCCCCGTCCATACCAGGCACTGCGTGAGGGTCGAAACCAAGGATGAGAACGGAAGGCATGCCCTGTACGACGATCAGCCGACCGTCTCCGTTCCCGCTGCGACTTCGCTCACAACCTCGTAAGGATTGACGCCACGCCTACGGCTGGCTAGCTTTCATGGGAGAGCGCTCTCCCCTGTGCTCGGTGATTGGCCCATATCGACAGTCGAGCTGTTCGTTCTTGGAGCCGCAAAAGTGAAACGATGGTGCACTCCTCTCGCGACCTGCCTGTTGGTCCTGGGGCTCGCCGCGCCCGGTCCCGCCGCGCACGCCGCGGCGCCGGCTGCGGTGACCGACCCCGCGTCGCTGGTCAATCCGTTGCTCGGCACCTCGAATGGGGGCAATACCTTTCCGGGCGCCGACACCCCGTTCGGGATGGTCTCCTGGAGTCCCGACACTCCTTCGCGTCCGCCCGGAGGTAACTACGCCTACTCTGACAACGTTGTCACCGGCTTCAGTCTCAACCACATCTCCGGCCCGGGCTGCGGGGCGATGGGCGACATCCCCGTCCTGCCGACGACCGGCGGGATCGACGGCAACGCGACCGTCGGTTTCAGCCACAGCAACGAGACGGCCGGCGCGGGCGCGTACTCGGTCAGCCTCAGCAACGGAGTCAACACCGAGCTGACCGCCACCCCCCGTTCCGGCATGGCGCGCTTCACCTTTCCCGCCACCACCCAGGCCAACCTGCTGTTCAAGCTCAGCGCGGACAAGGCCACCAATTTGCACTTCAACAAGGTCAGCAGCACCGAGGTCAGCGGCTCGGTGGACGCCGGTCTGTTCTGCGCGTCGGCACCCTCGTACACCGCCTACTTCGACATGGTCTTCGATCAGCCGATGACGTCCAACGGTTCCTTCAACGGCGGCAATTCGGTCACCTTCGACACCACGCGCAACCGCACGGTGCAGGCCAAGGTCGGCTTGTCGTACGTGTCGATAGCGGGCGCCACCGCCAACCGGATCGATGAGAACGGCGGTTGGGACTTCAACGGCACCCGCACCGCCGCGCACAACGCGTGGAACAACGTGCTGGACAAGATCGCGATCAGCGGCGGCACCCCGGACCAGCAGAAGGTGTTCTACACCTCGCTGTACCACTCGCTGCTCCACCCGAACCTGCTCAGCGACAGCGACGGCCGCTACTGGGGCTTCGACCACCAGGTACACACCGTTTCGGGCAGTCAGAAGGCCCAGTATGGTACGTACTCCGGCTGGGACATCTACCGCACCCAGGCCCAATTGGAAGCGCTGGTCGCACCCCAGCAGGCCGGCGACAGCGCCCAGTCGCTCGTCAACGACTACGCACAGGCCGGGTTCTTCCCGAAGTGGTCGCTGAACTCCGCCGAGACACAGGTGATGAACGGCGATCCGGGCCCGGCGATCATCGCGGACTACTACGCCTTCGGCGCCCGTGGCTTCGACACCGCGACGGCCAAGGCGGACATGGTCAAGGAGGGCACCACCCGGAATCCAATCCGGATGGGCCTGGACCTTCAGACCACATACGGCTACCTGCCGTCCGACGGTACCTACCCGAAGGACTTCTACGGCTCGGTCGCCACCCTGCTGGAGTACAGCGCGCAGGACTTCGCGACCTCGGCGTTCGCGGGCGCGCTGGGCGACACCACCACGCAGTCCCAGTTCGCCAACCGCGCGCAGGACTGGAAGAACGTGTTCAACCGCGATAGCGGATTCATGCAGCCCAAGCTGGCGAACGGTTCCTGGAGAGGGGGCTTCGACCCGACCAGCAGCGACCAGTTCGTCGAGGGCACGTCCTGGCAGTACACCGGCGCGGTGCCGCACAACGTCCGGGGACTTGCCGACGCGATGGGCGGCAACGCCACGTACGTGACCTACCTGGACAACGTGCTGTCCTCCTTCAACGGCTCCGGCGGCTCGCACGCCGACCTCGGCAACGAGCCGTCCATCGAACTGCCCTGGCAGTACGACTACGTCGGACAGCCCTGGAAGACGCAGAGGATCGTCCGCCAGGTCCAGGACCGACTGTGGCCGAACGACCCGGCGAACTGGGGGGTCGGCAACGACGACCTCGGCACGATGAGCGCCTGGTACGTCTGGTCGGCGATGGGTTTCTATCCCGAGACCCCCGGCACCTCCGACCTGGCGCTGGGCAGTCCACTGTTCACCACCGTCGACGTCACCCTGGGCAACGGCCGTCACATGGTGGTCAACGCGCCCCAGGCCGCCGACAACGCCCCGTACATACAGAGCGCCACGCTCAACGGCGCCAACTGGAACAACGCCTACCTGCCGCCGGACTTCGCCACCGGCGGCGGCACGCTGAACCTCCATCTGGGTACCACCGCCAACACCAACTGGGCCACCACGGCCTCCTCCGCTCCGCCGTCCTACAAGGGCGACAGCGGCGCCAGGCCGCCGGGCCCGCCGGCCACCCGCACCGGCCCGGTCACCTCCGGCATCGCCGGCAAGTGCCTGGACGACAACGCCGCCTCGACGGACGACGGCTCGCACATCCAGTCCTGGACCTGCAACAACTCCGCCGCCCAGCAGGTCACGGTGGCCGACGACGGCACCCTGCGGATCCTAGGCAAGTGCGTGGACGTCACCTTCGGCGGCACCGGCAACAACACCCTGGTGCAGTTGTGGGGTTGTGACGGCACCGGCAGCCAGCGGTGGACGTACAACTCCGGCACCAGGGCACTGGTCAATCCGCAGTCCGGCCGCTGCCTCGACATCCCCGACTCCAGCACCGTCGACGGCACCCAACTGCAGATCTTCGACTGCAACTCCACCAAAGCGCAGCAATGGACCCTGCCCTAGAGCCAAAGGCCACATCGCATCGCGCACGTGCCCACTGACCGACTTGCGAGAGATGGGGAACGAAAATGAAGAGATACCTCCTGTGTACGGTCCTGTCGGCGGCCGTCCTGTGTCTCGGCGCCGCCCCCGCCGTGGCGGACAACGCGACGGCACATCCAGCGGCGACGTCCCCCACGGCGCTGCGCGTCCTGCCGCTCGGTGATTCGATCACCTGGGGCGAGGGGAGCAGCACCGGCAACAGCTACCGGGCAGCGCTCGGCACCGAACTGACCGGCGAGGGTCACGCGGTGGACTTCGTCGGAAGCGGCCGCAACGGCACCATGGCCGACCCCGACAACGAGGGCCACTCCGGGTGGCGGATCGATCAGATCACCGGCATCACCGACGGCATACTGGCCCGGTACCGGCCCAACGTGGTGACCCTGGAGATCGGCACCAACGACCTCAACCAGAACTACCAAGTACCGACGGCTCCCGACCGGCTGCACGCACTGATCGACCGGATCACCGCCGCCGCACCGGACGCCACCGTGCTCGTAGGCTCGGTGATCATCTCCGCCAACTCCGTCGAGGAACCCAACCGGCCGGCGTTCAATCAGGCCATCCCCGGAATCGTCCAGGCCGAGCAGAACGCGAGCAAGCACGTGGCGTTCGTCGACATGAGCGCCCTGACGACCGCCGACCTCTCCGACGCCCTGCACCCGAACGACAGCGGCTACGCGAAGATGGCCGCAGCGTTCAACCGGGGCATCCAGGCCGCCGACGCGGCCGGCTGGCTTACCCCGCCCGTGCCGACCGGTGGCGTCGTGCACTCGGGGATCGCCGGCAAGTGCCTGGACGACGCCTTCAGTTCCACCGCGAACGGGAACCCCGTGCAGTTGTGGGGCTGCGACGGATCCGAGGCCCAGTGGTGGACTCTGCACACCGACGGCACCCTGCGGGTCTTCGGCAAGTGCATGGACGCCGCGGCCGGAGGCACGGCCAACGGGACGAAGATCCAGCTGTACGACTGCAACGGGACCGGCGCGCAGGTCTGGCAGCCGTACAACGGCGGCTACCGGAACCCGCAGTCCGGCCGATGCCTGGACGACCCCGGCTCCTCCACGGCTGACGGCACCCAGTTGCAGCTCTTCGACTGCAACGGCACCCATGCCCAGAAGTGGACCACTCTCTCCGCCGTATAGGTATGGCGACACTGCATAGTGGGTGCGTGCGGGGCAGTCAGTCATGACCGGACCAGAACACACGAGACGCGGGCATCGTCCCGACGGCACCGTCACCTCGGGCGGTGCCGGTTCGCCCCCACCCGTGAGGGCGACCGGCGCTGCAAGCTCCGTCCGTCGCAGCGCGCGATGGTGGCACTGGTGTACCTGCGCGAACACACCACTCTGGCGAAGATCGCCGCCGGGTTCGGGATCAGCGAGTCCACCGCGCATGCCTACACCACCACGGTTGTGGACCTGCTCGCCGCCCGTGCACCGGGCCTGCTGAAGACGCTGCGCGAGCACGAACTCGACTTCGTCCTGCTCGACGGCACCCTCGCCGAGTGCGACCGGGTCGGCGACGGCCGGGGCGACTATTCCCACAAACACCGGCGCCATGGTGTGAACGTGCAGGTCGTCACCGACCCCGGCGGCCGGCTGCTGTGGCTCTCGCCCGCCCTGCCGGGCCGCGCCCATGACCTGACCGCGGCCCGCACCCACCGGATCATCCGGATCTGCGAGCGCCAGGGCGTTCCCATCCTGGCCGATCTCGCCTACCAGGGTGCCGGCCCGTGGCTGACCACCGGCATTAAACGCAGGCCCCTGCAGGAACTCACCCCCACCGAAAAGACCCTCAATCAAGCACTGGCCGCAGCGCGAGCGCCTGTCGAACGCGGCGTCGCTAGGCTGAAGTCCTGGCGGATCTTCCGCAGGTCCCGATGCAGCCCCAACCGCATGCCGTCAATCGCCAAGGCCATCCTCACATGGGAGATGCAACGCTGACGAAGCTCAGTAATGCCCTGGCCGAACTCCCGTCGTCGCTCATCGGCCTCTTCTCAGAAGAAGCCGATCAGCCGAATGCCGGCCCACACGATTGCGGTGACGAGCAGTACGACCAAGAAGGCACAGCCGCTGAGCTGTGAGGGCCGGAGGCTGTGCTGAGCGTCGTTCCTTCGGGGCTTGCGGGGGTCGTAGACGATCAGTCCCGCCCCGCCGCCGCCCTCTCGACGGTCTTCCGGTCCGAGATCCGCATGGCACGGGTACGTCTTCCCGTCCACGGTGAAGGTCGCACCGAAACGCTGCCCCGGCTCGTCCCCGACGACGGCCACGCCTCGCAGGTAGAGCACCGCCCAACGAAACGCCATCCAGAGCGCCACGAGGGCTATCGGCAGGCAGAGCACCACGATCAGGAGATACGGCAAAGGGTGGGATTGGTAATAGGTGTGGCCTGTCATGCTTTATCCCTCCAGAATCCGTCGTTCATAAATGGGGGCCCTCGTGGCTGTCCCGCCTCTTCCCAGCAGAACCTCTGCCGGAGCCTTCCATTCGTCAAGGGGCGCCGGTGTTTGTGGGAATAGTCGCCCCGGCCGTCGCCGACCCGGTCGCACTCGGCGAGGGTGCCGTCGAGCAGGACGAAGTCGGGTTCGTGCTCGCGCAGCGTCTTCAGCAGGCCCGGTGCACGTTCGGCGAGCAGGTCGACGACCGCGCTGGTGTAGGCATGGGCGGTGGACTCGCTGATCCCGAACCCGGCGGCGATCTTCGCGAGAATCGCTCACCCCGAGCGCACGGCCAAGTTGCCCAAGTGACGTCCCACGGCACGGCCGGCTCGTTCACCGGGTCTCAGTCGTCACGAAGCCTGGGAGCGGCTCCTTCGTCGGACCGCGGCACCCTCAGGCAAGGAGCGCGGTGGCAAGGGCGGTGGCGAGGTAGGCCGTGCCCAGGCCAGCGATGAGGCTGACGATTGCGTTGGCCGCGGCGAAGTGCTTCGCGCCGGTCTCGGCCAGGCGCAGGCTCTCGAAGGAGAAGGTGGAGTAGGTGCTGAGGGTGGCGCACAGGCCGGGACCGATGAGGTGCTGGAGCGCTTCGGGGACGGTGGTGGCGGTCGCGGCGCCGGTGAGGAAGCCGAGGCCGGCGCAGGCAGCGATGTTGACGCTGAAGGTGCCCCAGGGGAAGACGGTGTCGTGGCGTGCCTGGACGGCGCGGTCGGTGAGGTAGCGCAGCGGGGCGCCGACGATCGCCCCGGCGATGACCATGAGCCAGTTCACGGCCGCCCCCGCTCGGCACCCGGGCGCGGGAGGACGGCGAGGCGGGTCAGGGCCGCGGTGGCCCAGATCGCGGTGAACGCGGCCAGCAGGGTGGCGGCTGCGCAGAGCAGGCCGGTGCCGGGGTGGCCGTGGTCGAGGAGGCGTTGGGTGTCGAGGGTGGCGGTGGAGAAGGTGGTGTAGCCGCCCAGGACGCCTGTGCCGAGGAAGGACCGGGTCAGTGGGTGGGCGGTGAAACGTTCGGTGATCAGGACCATCAGGATGCCCATGGCGGCGCAGCCGGTGACGTTGATCCAGAACGTCGTCCAGGGGAAGGCGGTGGGTTCGGTGGGCCAGATGAGGGTGGCGCCGTAGCGGGCGCAGGCGCCCAGAACGCCGCCAGCCGCGATGGCCGCGAGGATCTCGGCCTGGCGGCGCCCCGGGCTGGGCGCGTTCGCGGCCGGCCACGTCTCGACCGCGGTGTCCGGGTCGGCGGGCTCGGCCTGCCAGCCGGTGGCCATGGGTTCGGGGTCTTCGGGGGGCACGGGTTCAGGCTCCTACCTGATCGTCGCGGTCCGCGCGCGGGCGCGCGGAAGGGTCAGGTAGGGACCGTTGGCGACCGGGTCGCGGTTGGGTACGGCGGGCCCCACCGCCGTGCAGCCGCCCCGTACCAGAGTGGCTGCACTTCCAGGCTACCGGCCACGGACGCGCGCATGGTGGGCCTGCTGGCCGGTCAGCGCCCCGGCCAGCAGGCCCCACGCCAGTGCGGACCAGCTGTAGCCCGTCACCGTGACCACGCCGAGGACGGCGGCGGCCGCGGCCGCCGCGGCGGGATCGCGGTGAAGGCCCACGCGGCGCGGGCGCTGCCGAGGACGCGGAGCTCGGCGACGGCGGTGCGGATCACCAGCGCGGCCGCGACCACGGCCGGAGCGATCAGTCCCGCGTCCATGCCGGTGCCGTCCGGTCGCCGCTCTGGTCGTCGAGGTGCCGGTAGTGGCGGCTGCGGCGTCCCAGCACCACGGCGGCGATCAGGGAGGCGCCGGCGGAGGCGAGGAGGATGGCGCCCTTGGCGTCGGTCAGGTGCACCTCACTGGTGTAGGAGAGTTCGGCGATCAGCAGGGAGACGGTGAACCCGATGCCGCCGAGGATGCCGATGCCGGCGATGTCCGGCCAGGCCAGCCGCGGGTTGAGGTGGGCACGGGTGAACCGTGCGGTGAGCCAGGTGGCGCCGAAGATCCCGGCGAACTTGCCCGCGGGCAGTCCGGCGAGGACGCCCCAGGTGATGGTGGAGGTGAAGAAGCCGCCCGCGCCGGACAGGGAGACACCGGCCGACGTCAGGGCGAAGACCGGCAGCGCGATCCCGGCGGAGAACGGCCGCAGGACCTCCTCCGTCCGGTGCGACGGGGAGATCGTCTCGCCGTCGCGGGCCCGGGTGCGCATGAGCAGGCCCATGGCGACGCCGGCGATGGTGGCGTGCACGCCGGAGGCGTGGGTCAGCGCCCAGATGATCACGGCGAGCGGCCCGAACAGCAGCCAGCCCGGCACTCGCGCCCGCAGGCGGGTCACGGCGCGTCCGGCACCGTTTTGCAGGTAGCCGAAGACCGCGAGTCCGGCGGCCGCGGCGGCGAGGGCGGCCAGGTTCAGGCCGGTGGTGTAGGCGACGGCGATGACCAGGACTGCGCACATGTCGTCGACGGTGGCCAGGGTGAGCAGGAAGGTCCGCAGTGGAGTGGGCAGGTGCCGGCCGACCACGGCCAGGACGGCGAGGGCGAAGGCGATGTCGGTGGCCATCGGGATGCCCCAGCCGCCGGCCGCCTCCCCGCTGGCGGTCGCGTTCACGGCCAGGAAGACCAGCGCGGGCACGGCGACGCCGCCGAGCGCCGCGGCGATGGGCAGGGCGGCGCGCTTGGGGTCGCGCGGCTCGCCGTGGACGAGTTCCTGCTTGAGCTCGTTGCCGACGATGAAGAAGAACACGGCCAGCAGGCCGTCGGCGGCCCATGTCTCGATCGACAGGTCCAGGTGTAGGGCGGCGGGGCCGAAGGTGAAGGAGCGCAAGGCTTCGTAGGAGCGGTCGAGGGGCGAGTTTACCCAGATCAGCGCGAGGAGGGCGGTGCCGATCAGGAGCGAGCCGCTGACGGCGTCCGAGCGCAGCGCAGCGGTGATCCGCGAACGAACAGACATGGAGAGACGTCTCCGAAAAGGGGTGCGAAGGGGCGTGAGAACGCACCGGCCGGGCCGGTGGTATGGCCTCCGCGATATAGCGGTGGGCTCAGCAGCCCCTCGGTGGGCAGACGCTCGTAATGGCGCCCCACGTGCTCACGTAGCCGTTCGTACCGATCGGGCGCCGCTCCAGCGGCTCCAGGATGCGGCCTGGTAGGACAGAGGGGAAGCGGCGGTCGCGCACCAGCGTCTCCTTCCCCTCGATGCCTGAAGCCTTGACGCCACCCTAACAACTCCCGCGTGCCGAGAACCCGCATCACTCCCGGACCGAATTACACGGCTGATGTACGGGTTCCCCACCGCGCAGCTACGGGAATCCGCGAACCGGCGTGCTGCCCGTAAGCCGGGGCGGAACCGGTGCCCGGCGCGCAGGTCCTGGACGAAAGCTGCCACGGCCCGTTGGAAGCGGTTGAGCTGCTCAGGGGTGAGGCGGTTCAGGTCGGTGGCGAAGCGGGGCAGAGCCTCGTAGGTCGGCACGTCGGTCCTGCAGGAAGCACGAAGCCCCCGTCGGCCGGGGGCGGTGGTGGCTGTTCGTGTTGAAGGGCGTTGGTTGTCCTGTGCGAGTGATGCCTGCGAAGCGCTGGGCCGGTGGCCTGCGACTCGCAGGAATCGCCTGGCGGCTTGGTGCGGAATCCGTGCAGATTAGCCTTGCGAATTCGAGGGGAGGGCGTGGAGCGGATGGAACCAGGCGGGCTGCGGGCAAACGGCAAGGGTGGAGACGGCGACGATGTTCACGAGCGCTGGTTGAGGCTGCTCAACCGTTCCACTGGGGATCCTGGCTACCGGGATGAGTGGTTCGACGAGCAGTGCGGCGGATGCAGGTTCTGGGTCGCGCTGAGCGGCGAGCTGGGCCTGGACTGGGGAGCGTGCGCCTGCGCCGGCTCGTCGTTCGACGGGCAGGTGCGTTTCGAGCACGACGGCTGCGAACGCTTCGCCGTCCGAGCCGACGGCACGTTCGGCTGAGGTCATTCCGGATCAGACGCTTCGCAAGGTTCCGGCGGACTCCGCAACGTCTCTCGCAACCTGGCCTGGAACTCGCAGGGTTCACCTACACAGGACAGTGGCGCGGTGCTCAGTCGTGGTGGGTGGGGCTCGCGAGGTCGTGGCGCAGTATTCGCACGCCACCGTCAGGCGTCCTCGTCGCCGGGGAGCGGCGGCATCTCCTTCCTCCAGCGGTTGGGGTGGAGCAGGTGGCAGCCGGTAGGGCACCAGCGGTCCTTGACGTGCTCTCGCTGAGGGAAGGGTGGCTCTGTTCACGAGATTGGGTTCTGGTCCAACTTCTGTGGTGTGCCTACTCCCTGTAACGGTTGATCTCTCGGGAGCGTCTTCTGAGATCGTCCGGAAATGGCTGGCGACGGCGACGATCGAGGCGATGGTTCTGGGCTGTGCGCGACGTACTGCTCCGGCTGGAAGAGCTGCTTTTCCTGTCGGCTCCGGAGATCAGAGTGGTGTCGGTACAGGACGACGGGGAGGTGGTCCGAGTGGGTGTCCGATGTCGGGCGGCCAGGGCTCGGTGCCCGGGCTGCGGGAACTGGTCGGGACGGGTGCACGGCTCCTACCTGCGGTTCCCCGCTGACCTCCCGGTGGTGGGGCGGCGGGTGGTGCTGTGTCTTCGTGTCCGGCGTTTCGTGTGCGAAGACCTCTCCTGCAAGCGGCGGACGCTCGTCGAGCAGGTCGCTGGCCTAACCCGGCGGTACAGCCAGCGAACCGAGCGACTGCGGTCAGTGCTGGCCGAAGTCGGCCTCGCATTGGCCGGTCGTGTCGGCGCCCGACTGGCCGACGTCTTCGGTGCGAGGGCCAGCCGGAATACGGTCCTGCGGCTGGTAGACGCCCTCCCGGAGCCCGAGCCACAGGCCCCGCGTGTGGTCGGCGTTGACGAGTACGCGATGCGTAAGGGCCGTGTCTACGGGACCGTGCTGGTCGACGTCGAGACCCGCAGGCCGGTGGACCTGCTGCCGGACCGAGATGCCGACACTGTTGCGGCCTGGATGGCCGAGCGCCCGGGGATCGAGGTTGTTTGCAGTGACCGCGCTCCATTCTTCGCCGAGGGCGCCAGCATCGGGGCGCCCACTGCGGTCCAGGTCGCCGACCGGTTCCATCTGTGGCGCAACCTCGGCGAAGCGGCCGAGCGCTGTGTCTCCCGCCACCGCTCGTGTCTGCGCGCGTCCTTAGCCGAGCCGGCGCCGAATCCCACTGTGGTCGAAAGCGGGTCGCCATGGCCCACCGGGCACCGGTTCGCCGACCGTACCCGCGCCAAGCACGCCGCTGTCCACGCGCTGCTGGCCGCCGGCCACAGCCGACGGTCGGTCCAGCGCGAGCTCGGCACGACCTACCGCACCGTCCAGCGGCTGGCCGACGCCGCACGGCCGGAAGACCTGTTCCAGGGGCAGTGGCCGAACCGCCAGACCAAGCTCGACGACTTCAAGCCGTACCTGCACGAGCGATGGGCCCAGGGCTGCACGAACGCCTGGACCCTCTGGGAACGGGAGGAACCCGAGCCATCGCAGCTATCGAGCCATCACCACATCGTTCATCAGGGTCGAGCCAGCACCGGGGAACCCGCTGTACGACAAAGCGGAGTGAAGCCGTCCGGTGCTGTGGCCCGTGGTTCAGAACGGCATGTGTCCGCGGGCCCGGCGCCCGGCCGAGCCGCTCTTGCCCACCGCGTGCGAGCTGCTGGTGAACGGCTTCTGCAGGAAGCGTCCGAGGACTCCCGGAGCCTTGCCCCCAGCCCTCGCCCCCAGGCCCAGGGTGCGCTGCGTGCCGTTCTGGGGGTGGCGGGAGAAGCGTGGGAGGAGGAACGCCAGAACCAGCAGCACGACACACACGGCGATGATGCCGACTACAACCATGATGGACTCCTTCGTAGGACGGGCCCGGGGCGCGCAGGACATGACATGCGAGGTCGTTCGGTGGATCCCGGACGTACCTCGCGGACCAGCCGCACGAGCTCCAGTACGGCCCAGGGACGAAGGGACCAGTGGTCTCCGTGTGCCCTTCGGAGGCGGCCTCAGACCTGCCGTCCGCAACTCGCCTCCGGCAAGGCCTGGGTAGAGTACGCGCGGGTTCGGGTAGTTCTCCGGATGGAGCGGGAGGCTGGAGCTGAGGAGGCGTCGGCGGGAGACCCGTGCGTGCGCGACCCGTGGTCACTCGGCTTGAGTACGACGGCTCGGGCCGCCGGCCGGGTGCGTGCCCGCAACACAGCCCGGAGCAGAGCCGTGGGGGCGTTGCGCGCCTCCGGGGATGACCGCAGCCTTGGGACATGACCGCCTCCGCGTGACGTTGCCGAGTGAGAACGCGGTGTCCGGGCTCCCCGTCGCATATAGGCGGTGGGCCCCGAAGTGTCGGGCCCGCTTTCCGGATGGTTCCCGCCGACCCCGTTCTGGTGCGGACAGGGCCGCGAGCGGCAATCTCGCTGAAACAGTGACGATGCACCCATGGCAAAGCGTAAGCAAAGCACCCTGGGGTATGGCGAACTGCATGAACGAGGCGGAAGAGCGAGCGCGGTTGCTGCGCGGTCTGAGTGTGGACGACAGCCGACCCGAGCGGCCGGTGCTGCTGGACGACTCCGGTGAGGTCATCCAGACGTGGCGCGACAATCACCCCTACGACCACAAACTGCGCCGCAGGGAGTACGAACGCACCAAGCGTGTCCTGCAGATCGAGTTGCTGAAGCTCCAACGGTGGGCCCAGGAATCAGGAGCAAGGATCGTCGCCCTTTTCGAGGGGCGCGACGCGGCCGGCAAGGGGGGCACCATCCAGCGTTTCAGCGAACGGCTCAACCCTCGTGGCGCGCGGATCGTGGCCCTGGACAGACCGTCCGAGCGCGAGGCGGGACAGTGGTACTTCCAGCGGTATGTGCCACATCTGCCCGCGCGTGGAGAGATCGTGTTCTTTGACCGCTCCTGGTACAACCGTGCCGGCGTGGAAAAGGTGATGGGGTTTTGCACCGACGAGGAATACGACCGGTTTCTGCGCCAGTGCCCCGTCTTCGAGGACATGCTCGTGGACGAGGGGATCATCCTGGTCAAGTTCTGGTTCTCGGTTTCGCAAGCAGAGCAGCGCACCCGTTTCGCAATCCGGCAGGTGGACCCCTTGCGGCGGTGGAAACTGTCGCCGACCGACATTGCCTCACTGGACTTGTGGGACGCCTACACCGCGGCCAAGGTCGCCATGTTCCGTGCGACCGACACCGAACAAGCCCCCTGGACCGTCGTCAAGAACAACGACAAGCGGCGTGGGCGCCTGGAGGCGATGCGCAGTTTCCTGTGGCGCATCCCTTACGACAACAAGGACTGGGAAGCCATCGGTGAGCCCGACCCTCTGATCGCCGGAGCCGCCGAAACGCTGATGGAACGGGGCGAGGACCCCGTCGATCTCACCCCCACTCCGCTCGCTAGGACGCACGACGGACCCGGCAATCACCCCTCTGCCTGAAGAACGGGGCGCGGAGGCGTGTAGCGGCCGCGCGAGTGCGTCGGGGAGCCGGGCCGGGTTGTTGTCGGACTCGGGTGCCTTTTTCGTCCCCCTGTGGGCAGCCCTCGGCGTCCCACACCACACCCCAACCTGCCTCGAGCCAGGAAAAAAGCGGTTCACCGCCGCCACCGGACACCTCGCTGCAGGCAAAAGCTGGCCGCCCGGCGCGGCTCCCCACCTCCTCGCACTCGCCCTGTTCTCCACCGCCTGGGACATCCGGTTGACGGCAGCGCAACCGGGAGGGGACAGAGGCGTGGCTGGCGCGCTCGGTCAATGGGCCTGGGCGGTCGCGTTGCGGCGGGTGCGGCGCCGTCGTCCGGCCGGGCTGGTGCTGTCGTGCCCCCTCCTTGCAGCCTGGGCAGACCTTCGTCTGTCTGCGTGAGAGGGGCGCACGAGGGACGCCTGTGTCCTGTGTCAGCGTGGAGCGCCGTGGCCGGTACGGATCATCCGTGCCGACCCCGGCCGTCTTGTTTCCTGGTCGGAGACACGGCGGCCCCGCGCCGGCCCGCCCGGATGCCAGTTACTCAACCAGTTGTCCGGCAGGCCGCCTTCAAGGCTGCGCGGCTCGGGCTGCCTTCAAGGTTGCGCAACGCGTTGCCCGTGGTCCCGGCGCGGACTTGTATCCGCCCAGTTCAGGGGCCATGGGTCAGCGCGAACTTGCGCCGACCGACACCTCTCCCCAGAGGGAAGCGGCGCTGTTTCTCTCTCCGACCGCAGCGCGAGACGAGGGCGCATACGTTCCTTCAGGTCCTGCGACAGCACCTCTGGGGAACCAGCCCTGAGTTGTGCGGCGGCCGCGAGTCGGATCCGGCCATCTGTGAAGAATCGTTTCATTAAATTTTTCTCTCTTATGCGCCGATTTTCCAGCTGTTTTGTGCTGGTTGCTGGTATGTGGGGTGAGGCTGGTTTCGGGGGCGTGTGCGGGGGGATTTCGGGGGCATACCCCCCGGATTTTGTGTGGGGGCTGTGTGAGTCTGTGTGCGCCTGGTGGCCGCTGGGGCTGTTGGGATTGTCTTCCTGTGGGGGGAAGTTGATGTCTTCACGTGCCTTTGGCATGCCCTCTCGGCGTGCCCGCACGACCGTTCGCCATACGTTGACTGCGACTGCTGTGGTCCTTGCGCTGGGGGTGGCGGCTCTGCCGGCGGCCGCGGCCGGTCAGCCGGAGGCCCCGGTTTCCGTCTGGGGTAAGAAGGAGCAGAAGCTGGAGCGGCCGCAGGTGAAGTCCGGTGTGAACCGGGCACCCGCTACCGCGCCGTCGGTGAAGCCTTCGGGGGAGCGCGCGGCGTGGCTGGATGCCGAGTGGGAGCGTACGGACCGGGCGAGGGACGCGGCCGGTGCTGCCGCGCTGGTCCGCAAGCAGAACAAGGCTGCTCCGAAGGCGGCGCCTTCGGTCGAGACGGCCGAGTCGGGCGGGGTGGTACCGCTGGTGTGGGTGCCGCGGGGGCAGGGTGATGTGCCCTGGCACCGGATAGCGGACACACGGCTGACCGATGCGCTGGTGGCGCGGGTGGACTACTCGACAGGCAATCTGATGCTCGCGGGTACCGATTTCGATATTGCCGGGGTGGGGCAGAAGTTGCAGCTGGCGCGGACGTACAACTCGCTGGACGCGCCGGCCGGGGCGATGGCGCAGCGGGCCTGGTTCACCTACGAGCGGCGCCTGGACACGTTCTTCACCGACGAGGTCGACTGGTATGACTCCACCGGTGCGACGGTGTCGTTCAAGAAGAAGAGCGACGGCACGTTCACCACGCCGGACGGTTACTCGCGGGACCTGGTCAAGAACAGCGACGGCACGTATACGCTGACCGACCGCAAGTCCGGAACGAAGGACACCTACACATCGTCAGGGACGCTGTCGAAGGTCACCGACCGCAACGGGGGCGTGATCACGGTCGCGTCGCACGGGGAGGGCGCCGGGTTCAAGGTCACCGAGAGCCGGTCGGGGCGGTGGGTGGACGTCACCAACGACGGCGGCGGCTGGTGGCACGCCACCGACCACACCGGCCGCCAGGTCTCCTACCACCTCGACGACCAGGACCGCGTCCACAAGGTCACCGACGCCAACCTCGCCACCGTCACCTACGACTACGACTCCTCGGACCGCATCGAGCAGGTCACCACCCAGGAGAACCGCGTCACCCGCTTCACCTACGACAGCGCCAACCGGGTCACCTCCATGACCAGGGCCGCCACCGAGGGCGGCACCGCCGGCCCCACCTGGACCTATGCCTACTCCGCGTCCTCGGCCACGGCCGCGGGGACCACGACGGTCACTGACCCGGAGGGCGACACGACGAAGTACGTGCACAACGGCGATGGTGAGGTCACCAAGGTGACCGACCCGCTGACCCACTCCCGCTCCACCACCTACCAGGCCCACATGGCGACCACTGCGGTCGACGCCATGGGCTCGGGCTCCACCGCTGGGAACACGACGACCTACGGGTGGGATGCCCGCAACAACCCGACCTCCGCGACCCTCCCCAGCGGCGCCATGGCGCAGATGACGGGGTGGCTGACGAAGGCGGGCATGGACGTACCCGGCACGTTCGACAGCCCGGACGACAGCAAGACGAACTACACCTACGACGCGGTCGGCAACACCACCTCCGTGGCCGTCACGGGAACCGGCGGCGGCACGACGACCACGGATTACAACCCGTCCACTCCTACGTGTGGCGGGTTCAAGGGGCAGAAGTGCTCGGTCACCGACGCCCGGGGCAAGAAGACGTCGTTCACCTATGACGCCAAGGGGAACCTGACGAAGGTCACCCCGCCCGCGCCGCAGGGCGCGACGACGCTTACGTACGACTACGCGGGCCGCCCGGATGTCGTCAAGGACGGCCGCGGCATCCAGACCGTCTACGTCTACGACGACCGGGACCGCGTCATCAAGGTCTCCTCCACCAACGCCACCGTCCAGTACGCCTATGACGACGACGGCAACATGACCTGGCGCAAGGACGGCACCGGAGAGACCGATTACGCCTACGACACCCTCTCCCGCGAGATTTTCCGCTCCCTGCAGGACGACTCCGAGGCGACCCTCGCCTACACGGCGGCCGGGGACTTGGACACCTACACCGACCCCATGGGCGCCACCCACTACACCTACGACGACGCCGGGCGCCTCGAATCGCTGAAGGACCCGGCCGGCCGCACCACCACGTACACCTACAACAACAACGACAAGCGTACCCACACCAATTACCCCGGCGGCACGGTCCAGAAGGTCACCCTCGACGAGGACGGCAAGCCCACCGCCATCAAGGCCACCAACGGCAGCGCCACCCTGGTCGATCTCGCCTACACCTACACGACCGGCGCCGGTGACCCGGGGACGAAGATCTACAGCCGCACCGACGCAGCCGCGGGCCGCAAGACCGTCTACACCTACGACAGTGCCGGGCGCCTGTCCTACGCCAAGGAAACGAACACGTCCTCCGGTGCCCGTACCGCGTCGTGGCTGTACTGCTTCGACAAGTCCGGCAACCTCACCCACCAGGACACCACCGCCACCTCCTGCCCCGCCGGCCCGACCTACGGCTACGACGACGCCTCCGAACTGGAATCGAAGAGCGGTTCGACCACCGGTTGGTCCTACGACGAGGCCGGCAACGAAACCGGCGCCGCCCCGGCCGGCGGCACTGCCCGCAGCGGGGAGTCGTGGTCGGACTACAACCAGCTCACCAGCATCACCGCAGGCGGGACCACCTACCAGGCCGAGCACGCCGGGACCACCAACGACGAGCGCACCAAGTTCGGCGACACCTGGTTCCACCACACCCAGCTTGGCCTTGCCTCCACCACCACCGAATCCTTGGATACGGGATTCGTCCGTGAACCCGGGGGCACCCTCAACTCCATGACGCGCAGCGGGAAGAGCTACTACTACCTCACCGACGCCACCGGCAACATCCTCGGCGCCGTCGACCAGGCAGGCGCCCGCACCCACACCTACGCCTACACCCCCACCGGAACCGCCCGCACGTCCCCCACCGAAACCGTCCCCCAGCCCTACCGGTTCGCCGGCGCCTACAACGACCCCACCGGCCTCTACAAAATGGGCGCCCGCTACTACGACCCCACCCTTGGCCGCTTCACCCAGCCCGACCCCTCAGGCCAGGAAACCAACACCTACCTCTACGCCACCGGCGACCCGATCAACCACACCGACCCCAGCGGCCTTATCAGCGTCGGGGACGCGCTCGGCGTGGCCGGTGATGCAATCACGGGCATCCAGCACCTTGCTGATGGAGACACAAAAGCCCTTTGGGGAGACGTGCTCGGAGTCGTGGCTGGAGGGGTCGCCGGCACGCTCTGCGAATCCGCTGTAGCGGCAAGTGCGCCCGCAACACTCGGTACATCGCTCAGTGCATCACTGGGATGCTACGCAATCGGCTGGAGCGTTGGATCGATAGCATCCAATGCTGTCAGTTAGCCGCTGACTTGCAATGGGTTCGGGGGCGGGTACCCCCGAACCCATTGCAACTCCCAATCGAAGGAGCACCATGCCCAACGTTGGATGGACGGTCGAGCAGCGAGCGACCGTAAAGCGCTACATGCTTTTCGCTACGGTTCTGTCAGTCGTCGGAGTTGTACTTTCAGTTATCCTCATCCTCATCGGAAATATGGGAGGCTGGATCGTTCTCGGAATGATTGTTTGCATGTACGGGGCTGCCTACATGTTCATCCGAAGCAAGGCGGAGAACCAACCCTGATCCGGACGCACGGGGACAGATCTTGGGACTGTGCAACGTTCGGTGTAACTCCCGATCATGGAAGATGCATCGATGACCAGCAACAGCGTGACCGAGGCCGAGACCGTCGAGCCGTCTGAGGCCGTGGTGCCGACGTCCGTGAACGGCCGGCTGATCGACGAGCTAATGATTCGGGCTCAGGCCGAGGGTCTGCAGCTGATCGGAGAGGGCGGGCTGCTCCAGCAGCCGACCAAGCGGCTTCTGGAGTTCGCTCTCGAGTGCAAAATCACCGACCACCTCGGCTATGACAAGCACGATCCCGCCGGGAAGAACGGCGGCAACTCACGCAACGGCACCCGGGCAAAGGCCGTGCTGGCCGATGTCGGCCCGGTGGAGATATCCGTTCCCCGCGACCGCGAGGGCTCCTTCGAGCCGAAGATGTCAAGAAGCAATAAGCCCGTGAAGGAGAATTCAATGCCGCGCATTGGCTGGAGTCTTAGAGGATGTCTCACGTGGTGAGTTTCGCGAGTTTCTTATAGCAGGTGAGAGCTGCGGCGAGGCCCAGGAAGGCGAGGATGTGGCTGCCCTTGCGTTTGTAGCGGACGGCGAGGCGGCGGTAGCCGAACAGCCAGGCGATCGACCTCTCGATCTTCCAGCGGTGTCGGCCGAGCCGCTCGCCGGACTCGATCCCCGGGCGCGCGATGCGCGGGATGAGCCGTCGTGAGCGGAGCCGGGCGAGGTGTCCGGCGGAGAAGTATGCCTTGTCGGCGCGGACCTTAACCGGTCGCCATCGTCGTGGCCCGCGCCGGGACCGTATGGCGGGGAGGCCCAGGAGTAGCGGCTTAAAGGCCTGGCTGTCGTGCACGTTCGCGCCGGAGACCGCGACAGCCAGCGGGATGCCCTGGGCTTCGGACAGCGCATGCAGCTTGCTGCCCTTCTTGCCGCGATCGACCGGGTTCGGTCCGGTCAGCGAGCCCCCCTTTTCGCGCGGACGGATGCGGCGTCGATGATCGCTGAGGTCCAATCCAGTTCGCCCCTGGCACCGAGCTCGTCCATCACCGCCCGATGCAGCCGCCGCCACAGACCGGCCTTGGTCCACGTCGTGAACCGGCGATGCGCGGTGGCCGGCGAGGTGCCGAACATCGGCGGCAGGTAGCGCCAGGCACAACCGCTGGTCAGCAGGTAGACCACCGCCGTGAACACCTTCCGGTCCGCCGCCGGCGCTGTCCCACCGCCCTGTTGTCTGGGCTGGAACGGCGGTATCAGCGGCGCGGCTATCTTCCACAGCCCAGCGGGGACCAGTTCCCACGCAAGATCCACAGCCATGACGGACAACCATGCCCCAAGCGGCACCCCCGGCCCGCGGCCGGGGCAGTGTGGGTATATCACCTGGTCATCGAGCCCCACGACTTCTAACCTGCTCAAATGACCGAAGATGGACCCGCGGTACGCGTGGGAGAGCCCGGACCGAGACCGGTCCACCTGCTCTTCTCCGAGCCGACAAGACCCTATGGCGAAGACCTCACACTCGACTTCCCCGTGAAAGCTCGCGGGCAGTGGGTGAGCATCGAGACCTTGGTGCGGACGTGGGACGGCGACGGCCTCGACACCTTCTTCTCCTCACTGGCCGAGGACTTCCGCGGCTGGGAAGGAGCGCGCAACTGGCGCTCCCTGGAACGGGACCTGACGATCTCGGCGGAGCACCGCCCGGGCGGCTACGTCCACCTGACATGGGACATCCACGACCGGCCTCCGTCCGAGGAGTGGCACTTCGAGACCACCACCGTGCATGCGGCCGGCGAGGAGATGCGAAACCTCGCCGCAGAGTTCCAGATGTTTCTCACGGGCACGGTCGGATAGCTGAGCCACCACGTGAGACAACCGCTAAACCGCCCGACAAGTACTCAGCGTGCGGCGAGTACAAGAGCGCGTACGCAAAGGGCCTCAGGTCTGAGCACTGGCAGTCCGGCCAGGTCGGTGCCGCGATGGGTGGTCACATCGGCTCCTGGATCCGCAGGTGTGGGGCCTGAAGTACCCCCGGCCGGGGTCGATGGCTGCTGGGGGGCTTCGCCTCTGCCCCGGACTCCAGCAGACCGCGGAAGCGCCGCAGTTCCAGCCAGCGTTGCGGATCAAGGACCATGTCAACCGCCCTCCGCCGTCCTGCATCGTTCAACCAGCAGAGTGCCGAGCCAGCCGACCTCACCGCATCAACAACTGTCCCTTTTCAACCGTACGCGGGTGGGGACGTTCACGTGTACGCCGACACCGCCACGCGGACGATGTCCCGGCGCGCGACATCCGTCAGGAGGACCGACGCGTCGGACTCGGCGAGCGGAGAGGCCACCTCGGCGGCACCGAGCCTGGCGTTGATCGACGCCCGCGCCGGGCCGGCCTTGAAGAGGGCCACCTCCGTGACGACGAGTTCGGCCCGGTTGGCCGCGCGGTCGCCGCGGTTCGCACCGGCGCGAGGGCGAGATCGATGGGCGTCGGTAGGGGGTTCTGGAGGCGCGCGATCGGAGCGTCGCTGTCGTGGAGAGTGGTGGGTGAGGGGTGACGCCGCCTCAGTTACATGAGCTCTCAGGTAGCAGCAGCAGGAACTTTCCGGTGAGGCGTTTCGTTGCCCTTGAGCTCATCCACGTTGCTACCTTTGGGAGTCTCGTGCCCGGAACCACGCCAGCCGCCTCCACTCTTGCCTCCGCACTCCCGACGCCCAGCGCGCAGGCGGAACGACTCATCGAACTGGGGGTGCACGAGCTGGCAGGGCTACCTGCCACCGATCTTCGCACCTTCGCGGCAGCCGCCGAAACCCACACCAGCGACGAAGACGTTCTACTCGCCGTTCACCCGGACCACGCACCCGCCTCCGCCCTGGCGCCGCTGCTCCGCCGTGACGGCAAGGAGGGCTTTGTCGTCACCGACATGGCGGACGTCGACCGCTTCGCCCCACTCGACACGCTTGCGCTGCCCGGCACTCCGCTCTACCTCCTCACCGGCCTCGACCGTGGCGACCAGATGGCCAACTGGAGCCCGGAAGAGGCGCTCCCCGCCATCACCGCAGGTACCCGAACCCCCTTGCTGCTCACCGAAGGCATCCACTGGGTGCTGCAGCAGCCCAGCGTCCTCGAACGCAACCACTGCTTCATGACCATCGGCGCTCGCCTGCGCAAGGACAACGGCGCACTCGACGCCCGCACGCCGGCACTCTGGATCAGCAACGGCACCGGCCGCGATGGCCGCGAGCGCCGCAACGCCCCCAAGGTCGGCTGGTGCTGGGCAAACAACCGACACACCTGGCTGGGCATCGCTTCCACGACGGGCCGCAGAACCCATAACCCGTAGAAGTACCTCGCAACCCCGGAGCGCGCGGTGGTCGGTGCGGGAGCTCCACACGGTGGAGGCGCGAGGCTGCACGGTTCAAGGGGGACCGCTGCCGGCCGGCTCCACCAGCCGGGCCTGGACGAACAGATTGTGCAGACCGTGGTCGACGACTACACCCGCCCCGTCGGCCGGGGCCTGATGATGACCGCCGACCTGCACGCCCTGTACCCGCGCGACACCGACGACCAGGCCGTGCTGCGCCCTCTGACCCGCCAGCGGACGCTTCCTCTCTACGCGCGGACCCGCCTGGCCGCCGGGGCGTTGCAGGCCCGGGTTCACGCGGCGCGCCGTGCGGAGCGCCTGGGTTCCCGTGCCCGCCCGCACACCGTCGCCGTGCCCGGCACCTCGAGGACTGGCCTGCGTCCGTCGCGCTCGGACGGGATGGCCGGCCGTGCTCAGGAGCAGCAGCAGGGGACCGATGCCGCCGCGCTGGAGCAGACCTGCGCCACGATCGAGGCCGCGGATCAGATGGCCGTCAGGCTCCAGGACGGCGTCCGGGAGCGCGTTGCCGCCCGCGCTGCCCGGCAGTGGCCCGCCCGGCGACGCCCGCACCGTCACACACCCCGCCGCCCGGCGTGCAGCCGACGCCTGGCCGGACACCCACTGGAGGACTCGCATGACCACACCGGAGAACCTGGGGTTGAAGGACGTCCTCGCCCGAGCCCGCGCAGCCAGTGGGGAGATAGCCGCCGCGCTCGATGAGGACCAGGAGCCCGAGCCCGAGGAGCACGCGAGCTGGCAGCCGATCTGGAAGCGGCCCCGGACACCGAAGTCGAAGGCGGCCAGGAAGAAGGAGCTGGGCGATCAGCGGGAGCGGCTCCGGGACGCCGCCAAGCGCCGCCTTGCTGCGGGGGAGTCGGGCCGGCCCCGCTCCCGGCAGAGCCGGATCGGCAACGCGGCCGCGCGCCGCGATGCCCGCGCCCTGTCCCGGGTGCGGTACTCCAACGCCTGGCTGCGGTGACGATGCCGGACATCGTCCACCGAGTGGAACCCGCGATGTTCTGCATCCTGCGGCGATGTACGACATCGAGTGGAGTCCACTCCGGGTTCGACTCAGTGGGTCCACCCGATGGACTCCACCGAGTGGACTCCATGAGCCTCCGCCAACTTGAAGCCGCAGTTCGAAGGGCTGGCGTGACCGGCTCTCGGGGTGCTCACGCTGGTCGTGGGCGACAGTCTGCGGAGTAGATCATCTGTCAGCGGTTGACTTCGAGGTTTGTCAGGATGAGCAGGGCGGGGAGACGGTCGACGGGCGCACTGCCCATGGCGCCGACAGGGCCCGGCCGGCGACAGCCAAGTGGCATCGATCAGCCCAGCGATGCAGTTGCCGCACGCAGGTCTTCCAAGGCTGCCAGTGCATGTGGCGCGAGTCCTTCTGCGTCATCACGATGGCTTTCGGACCACTGGGAATAGCCTCGCTTGAACGCGAGGACCCCCAGCTCGCCCGCGAGATGCGCGGTCGGTTCGGGGACACCGCGGGCGATGAGCGCGGCTGTCATGGCGGCCGCGAGACCGATGCTCTTAAGGGCGTCGCGCTCCTGAAGTTCGGTGCTGGCTGCCACCGCTGCTTGGAGGCGGGGGCCGAGTTCGCGGTTCGTCGGCCCCATGGCGCTCGATGCGCGCTCGAGGCCGGCTGCCACCGCCTGAAGCGGGCTGGCGTCCGCCGGAGCCTCGGTGATGCCGTCGGCAAGCAGCCTGCTGAGCGTCTCCTGACCAGCGACCAGTAGCTCGCGCTTGTCGGAGAAGTGCCGGAAGAAGGTGCTCTTGGTGACGCCGGCGCGCTCGGCGATCTGCGCCACCGTGGTGGCGTCGTAACCCTGCTCGGTGAACAGGTCGACGGCCGCGACGACGAGTCGCTGGGTCGCCCCTGGTTGCCATCTAGCCATGAGACCAGGATACGTGATGGGACTGTTGTCCCGTCACCGTGTAGAGTCAGTGATGGGACAACGGTCCCATCACTTTCGAGGAGAGCTCATGCACGTCTTTGTCACCGGCGGTACCGGAACCATCGGCTCCGCTGTCGTCACTGAACTGCTCGGCAGCGGTCACACCGTTCTCGCGCTGGCTCGCTCGGACGGCTCCGCGCAGGTCCTCGAGAGGGCTGGTGCCAAGGTGTTGCGAGGAGACCTGGCGGACCTCGACGCCTTGCGGTCCGGCGCGGCGCAGTCCGACGGTGTGATCAGTCTGGCGTTCGGACGCGACTACGGCAGTCCGGGTGCGCTCACGCAGGCCATCGCCGAGGAGAGCGCCGCTCTCACCGCGCTGGGGCAGGAACTCATCGGAAGCGACCGCCCGATCGTCACGGTCTCGGGTACGCCCTGGGTACCGGGACGCGCCTCCACCGAGGCCGATCCGCTGCCGACCGACGGACCGGTGGGCGGTCGAGGCCGTTCGGTCACAGCGCTGCTGGATCTCGCCTCGCGCGGTCTGCGCAGCATGGCTGTCCGCATGCCGCGCACGGTCCACAATGAGGGGCAGGGCGGATTCGCCGGCCTGTTGGCTGATGCAGCGCGCCGCACCGGGGTGGCCGGCTACCCGGGCGACGGCACCCAGCGCTGGCCAGCCGTGCACGCGCTTGACGCAGCGGTCCTGTTCCGTCTGGTCCTAGAGTCGGCACCGGCCGGGACGGCCTGGCATGCCGTTGCCGACGAGGGCGACACGGTGCGGGACATCGCCACAGTCATCGGCCGGCGACTGGGCCTGCCGGTCGAGGAGGTTCCGCAGGAGAGCTTCGGCCCGTTCGGCCCGATCTTCGCCATGGACCAGCCGGCGTCCAGCGCCCATACCCGCGATGCCCTCGGGTGGCAGCCGACCCACCCCAGCCTCCTCAAGGACTTGGAAAATATTCAGCCCTGACGCGCCCCCGCACCGTCTGGGGCTGGCTCAATGGGTTGCCGGCAAAGGGCTCGTATACCCGGTTCACGGGGCACACCCTTTGGTCGTGGGCAACTGAGCCTTTTCCATCTTGATCAGGTGGCGAGCTCGGCGGCAACGGCGGCGGTGACCAGGTGGTCCTGCCGCGGATTTTCCGCAGGAGCCGCCAGCAGTAGAGGACGGCCAGGGCGCGATCGCATGAGCGTTGACCAGCCGAGCAAATTTGGGCAGCATGCACGTGCGACCAGGCATCATCCTGCGATGACACGGGGCCATCATGGCAGTTGAAAAACGGCACGAGTCTCGTCGGCTTCGTGAGCGTCTGCCCGGTTACCTCCTCGCCGTGCCGCTCCTCGCCGGATGGGCGGTCATAGGCCATCGATGGCTAGCTGAACCGTGGTCAATATGCGTCGAGGACACGTTCGGCGTACTTGCAGCAGCCTTGCTCTATGTCGAGATCCGCGCCTGGCGATTCCGGCGTATCCATCGTGCCGATTGATCGCATTCAACCGGCAACAACACTGAGCTTGCTCGCACTTGGTGCAGCAGTCGGCCCTTGGGCTGACAATGCGGTGAAGCCCCTGGTAGATGGGTTTTCGACCAAGAGAACCGTCTCCACCAGAGGCTTCACATGCTTGTCTATCCGTCGGGCGTCGACGTGTCCAGTCCTGCCCTGCGCTTCCTGTCCGACCGTCTGCGGCAGCACCGTCGCGCGATCGGCTGCGGCTGGCGCCGTCTGAGCCCCGGCCGCCAGGCCCTGCTCGCACTCGCCCACCTGCGGATGGACACACATACGCCCAGCTCGCGGCCGGATTCGACATCGGAACCACCACCGCCTACCGGTATGTCACCGAGGCGGTCGACCTTTCGGCCGACCTCGCGCCCACCCTGGCCGACGCGACGCGGACCGCCTCGACGAAAGCCTTCGTGATCCTCGACGGCACTCCAGCCGATCGACCGGATCGCCGCGGACCGACCCTTCTACTCCGGGAAACACAAGAAGCACGGCATGAACGTCCAGGTCCTGACAGATCCCTTCGGCCGACTGCTGTGGGCCTCGCAGGCCCTGCCCGGCGCCATCCACGACGTCCGAGCCGCTCGTGAACACGGCATCGTCGACGCCCTCGCTGAGGCCGACATCAAGTGCTGGGCGGACAGGGCATACCGGGGCGCCGGCGGAACCGTCCGCACCCCGTACTGGGGCCGCTGGAACAGCCTGCCCACCGGTCAGAAGGCCGTCAACCGATCCCACGCGCAGATCCGCGCACTCGTCGAACCGGCCATAGCCACCCTCACAGTCTGGAGACTCCTCCGCAAGCTCCGGTGCTCGACCACGCGAATCACCGCACTCGTCCGGGCCGTCCTCACCCTGCATCTGACCAGCTCAAAGTGAGGATGGAAAGGCTCACTGTCTGCTGAGTAGATCCGTCAGCGGTTGACTTCGAGGTTCGTCAGGACGAGCAGGGCACGCAGGAGGGGGGTGGCGCAGGCCGGATCGGTGCGGAGTTTGGTGAGGATCCGCCAGTTTTTTTAGGTGGGCGAAGCCGTGCTCGACCGGCGCGCATCCGACAGCGATAATGCGGTTGGCATCCTTTTGACCCGGGGTGAGCTTGTGGGCGCGGCTTGCGGTGAAGCCGGTGATGATCACGAGTCGAGTACGTCGTTGTCCAGGCCGCGGGAGCCGAGGTCCGCTAGGTGTATTGACCCGCAGGGTTGTTGACGCGGGTGATTGGGGGCCGGCCTCCGAGTGCGGTGTGGCAGCGATGGTAGTTGTAGCTGTGCAGGAAGCC
>NZ_JBMNDO010000074.1:15587-38977 GCF_052542855.1 Streptomyces sp. SAS_281 | reverse complement strand
ACGCGCAGGCGGGTGTGCCACCGGCGACGAGGACCCGCCCGCGACCCAGGTGACGGCTCCTCCTCGTCCTGAGAACCCCATCGTCCGCTGCCGGATTCAGGAGCGGGCCCCCAGCACGTCGGCGAGGAAGTGCGCCTCGTTGCGCCCGAGTCTGGTCGCGATCACGACCTCGCTGCCCGTGATCCGCCCGACGACGGCGACCTTGGCGAGCAGCCGGCCCTCGCCCTGCACGATCGCCAGGGAGTTCGTGGGCTCGATCCGCCCCGTCACCTTGCTGGTCAGAGTGGTGAACGCCTTGGCGTCCTTGTCCTCGAACGTCACCCGCACCGACCATCCCCCCGGAGCGCCGTCCCCCGTGTCCTCGAACGCCGAGACCTCCCTGAACCTGTTGACCGTCATACCGGGAGCGGTGGAGACGACCACGCACTGCTGTCGGTCGTCCGAGGTGAAGCCGCGCCCCGAGGGCACCCCGGGCTGCGATGTCCCGAAGAGGGAGGCTTCGGACGTCCCGCTGCCGGGGCATACCCCGGGCTGCTCGCGCTCCACTTCGAGGAAGCGCACAGGCCGGTCCGGGACTCCAGCACCGCCCTTGCCCTCCCCGTCGCCGGACCCGGACCAGGGGCTCAGCACCACCAGCGTCCCGGCCAACGCGCCGGCCGCGACCAGCCCGCCGACGGCCAACCGCACCCGTCGGCCCCGACCGGACGGGGCGGTGGGCGGCGGTCCGGGGAGGCGCACCGTCCCGGCGGCCCCCGCCACGGCCTGCGTGGGATCGTCCGGTCCGCCGCGCCCGGGCCGGGAGGCCGGTGCGGTGGCGCCGACATGGCGCAGCGCCGCACGCAGGGCATCGGTGCGCTCGGCACGGTGCCGCTCGATGGCCGCGGTCCACCGGGCGTCCAGTACACCCCCGTCGCTGCGGGCCGACGGACCCTCACCGAAGTGGCCTGCACAGTGAGCGACCAGCTCGGCCGGAGTGGGCCGCGCGCGCGGATTCAGATCGAGACAGGGCAGAACGAGGGCGGTCAGAGCAGGCGGAAGGCCGGAGACGTCGATGTCGCCGGTGGCCGCGCGCATCAGCAGCTCCAGGGCCGAGATCTCCTCGATGTCCCGGTAGGGCGGCCTCCCCACCGCCAGGTAGTACAGCGTCGCCCCCAGGGAGAACACGTCGGACGCCTCCGTGGTCGGCTCCCCTCGGGCCTGTTCCGGAGAGGCGTACGCCACGGTGCCGAGTGCCGACTGGGTCCGAGTCAGGTCGTGTGCCTGAGAGATGCCGAAGTCGATCACGCGTGGCCCGTCCACGGGCAGCAGTACGTTCGACGGCTTGACGTCCCGGTGCACCAGCCCTGCCGAGTGCAGGGACGCCAGCGCCTCCGCCATGCCCGCGGCCACCCAGTGCAGCGCGTCCGTTCCCAGTGTGCCGCAGTCCTCCACCAGCTCCTTCAACGAAGGCGCCGGCACGTACTCCTGAGCCATCCACGGCACCTCCGCCGCGGGGTCGGCATCGACGACGCTCGCCGTGTAGATACCGTGTACCCGCTGCGCGCACGCGACCTCCCGGGCGAAGCGGCGCCGGTCGTCCGCGTTGTTCGTGATCAGAGTCTTCAGCGCGACCGTGCGCCCAGCCGGTGACCGCGCCAGGTACACCCGCCCCATACCGCCGCTCGCCAGTTCGGCCAGCACGGTGAACCGTCCGACCCGCTGGCCCGGACGTACCGCGTCCGCCCCACCCCACCGCATGCCCCGTACCCACCTGTCTCCCCGTCGCGGGGGAAGCCGTAGCCCAAGCGGTCGCGTCGCATCCGACTCGACCGCTCTGCATCGTCACGCACGGAGCCCGAACTGTGCATGGCTTTGGACGAGTTGACCTACAGGGCGACGCGGGGCCCCGGCGCGGCGTGCCCCGGCGGGGAGGGCGGCTCAGGGGCAGCCGGGGTGGTCAGAGCCGGTGGAGTGGTGCGGAGTGCGTCCAGTGCCAGTTCACCGGGCCCCACTGCTTCTTCAGGACCGTGCGCTGTCGGGCGTAGGCCCGCAGTGCCTCCTCGACGGTGGCCGCGAGGTCGGCCAGGTCGCCGGGGGCGGGGAGGCGCAGGGTCAGGTGCTGTTTGGTGTAGCCAACAGCAGGTCGCCGTCGGGCGTGCAGGCTCCGAGGGTTGGAAGGAACACCGCCATGACAACCGCCACCGTCGACCTGTTCGCCTCGGCGCCGCATTTCCGCCCGGACGGCCAGGTCCGCGAACGGCAGATGACGAGCACCGGTTCCGGCGCCTGGCAGTTCGCTGCGTTCCACGTCGAGACCGAGGGCGCGGATCAGCGCCCCCGGGCGGCGGCGGCCTGCTGCCTTCCGGACGTGTGCCCCGGGGCAGGGGCCAGCGGGTCCTGGAACTCGGTCTGCGCTGTGTCCAGGGCCAGGCGTACCGCGCCGAGCACGACGACGCGGTCCGCGAGCGGCGAGAATTCCAGGCGCGGCGGCGCCTTGCTCAGGCGGCCGACCATGCTCCGCAGGGGGCCGAGGAGGACGTCTCCCGCATCGGCGACCGCTCCGCCGATCACGATGAGTTCCGGGTCGAGGAGCAGGGACACGGTCGCGACCGCCCGGGCGGCCGGGCCGAGGACGTACTCCACGACGCCGGGCAGGGCGGTGTCGCCCCGGCGCATCGCCTCGAAGACCAGTGGCGCGTCCACCCGTGCGGAGTCGCCATCGGCCAGTGCGTGCAGTACGGATCCGGTAGCGTCGTGGGACGCCGCGCCCGCACCGCGCGCGGTGACTGCGTCGACCAGGCGCCTGCCTTCGGCGCGGGCGCGGGAGGCCAGCCCCTCGGCCGCGGTGAAGCCGTCCATGAACCGGAGGAATCCGAGTTCTCCCGCGCCTCCCTGATGGCCGCGCATCAGGCCGCCGTGCAGCACGATGCCGACCCCGAGCCGTTCGCCCGCGAGCATGCAGACCACGTTTTCGGAGCCCGAGGCGACTCCGCGCCAGCGCTCGCCGATGACGGCCAGATTGCAGTCGTTCTCCGCGACGACGGTGCACTCGAAGGCGCGGCCCAGCGTGGCGGGCAGGTTGACGCCGACGAAACCGGGGATGCCGGAGCGGACGCGGACGGTGCCGTCCGCCGCGACTGTGCCACTGGACCCGGCGCACACGGCGAGGAGGCGTTCGCCGGGGACACCGGCGGCGTCCAAGGCGTCGGCGGCGGTCCGGGTCACCGCCTCCAGCCGTTCACCGGAGGCCATGCCGGGATCGCTGAAGGTGTGCTCGTCCTCGGCCACGACGTGACCGGTCAGGTCCGCCACCGCGACCCTGACCGTCCGCGCGCCGATGTCCGCGCCCAGCACGTACCCGGCGTCGCGGCGGAAGACGAACGACCGGGAAGGGCGGCCGCGCCCGGCTGCGGCCCGGCTCACGGACCCGGTGACCCAGCCGAGGTCCACCAGGTGGTCTGCGGCGGCCAGGACGGTGGGCCGGGACATGCCCGTCTCCTCGACCAAGTCGTTGGAGGACCAGGCGACTTCGGGGGAAGCCCGGAGCACCGCCAGCACCCGCGAGGCATTGAGCTGCCTCACCATCGCGGAGTCCACCCCGCCCCTTGACACGTCCCTCATGGCCTGCAAGCCTACCGCAGTCCGTTTTATTAAAAGGGTCTAATCAAAAGCATGGGTGGTCGCGCATGCCCGTTCACCTGACCGCGGCCGGGGTCAGCCTGGTCCTGGACGAGACGGACGGACGAGTCCTGCACTGGGGGAGAGCCCTGTCCGAGGCAACCGCCCAGACCTTGGGCGATGCGGTGGCCGGCACTTCGCTCCTCCCGCTCAACGCCCAGGTGCACCAGGGCCGGCCGGGTCTCATGGGCCATCGGGCGGGCACGGCCTGGTCGCCGTCGTTCACGCACCACCGGACCGTGCACACCGAAGGCGGCCGCGTCACCGTTCACGCCGAGGATCCGCACAGCCGGCTGGCGTGGCGGGCCGAGCTGGAACTGACCGCGTCCGGGTTGCTGCGCCTGCGGCACGGCCTGCGCAACACCGGCACCGGCCCGTACCAGGTGGACGAACTGACACCGGTCCTCCCGATTTCCTCCCGGGCGGTGGAGACCATGGACTTCACCGGCCGGTGGGCCAAGGAACGCCAACCCCAACGCCACCAGCTGCGTCACGGCACCTACCTGCGGGAGAGCCGCCGGGGCCGCCCCGGCCACGACAGCCCGTACCTGATGTCCGCCGGCACACCCGGCTTCGGCTGGGACGACGGCGAGGTCTGGTCGGTCCACCTCGCCTGGAGCGGCAACCAGCGCTACTACGCGGAACGCATGCCGTCCAACGGCTGCGTGATCGGCACCGGCGAGCTGTTCCTGCCCGGCGAGTGCGCCCTCGCGCCCGGGGAGGAATACGTGACGCCCTGGCTCTGTGCCGCGTACTCCGCGACCGGCCTCAACGGCATCACGCCCCGCTTCCACGACTGGCTGCGCTCCCGCGCCCACCACCCCGACCCCGGAGCCCGGCCCCGCCCCGTCGTCCTCAACAACTGGGAGGCCACCTATTTCGACCACGACCCGCGGCGCCTCATGCCCCTGGTCGAGCGTGCCGCCGAAGTGGGCGTCGAACGCTTCGTCCTGGACGACGGCTGGTTCCTCGGCCGACGCGACGACACCGCCGGTCTGGGCGACTGGTACGTCGACCCGGACGTGTGGCCGGACGGCCTCGACCCGCTGATCCGGCATGTGCGGGCGCACGGCATGGAGTTCGGCCTGTGGTGCGAACCGGAAATGGTGAACCCCGACTCCCGCCTCCTGCGCGAGCATCCCGACTGGGCCCTGCACGCCGCCGACCGCCTCCCGCCCGACTGGCGCAACCAGCAGGTTCTCGACCTGTGCCGCCCCGAGGCGTACGCATACCTCCTGGAGCGCTTCGACACCCTGCTCTCCACGTACGACATCGCCTACCTCAAATGGGACCACAACCGCGACCTGGTCGAACCCGGTCACGAGGGCCGGGCCGCCGTCCGGGCCCAGACCACCGCCGCCTACCGGCTCCTGGACGAGC
This sequence comes from Streptomyces sp. SAS_281, assembly GCF_052542855.1. Lineage (NCBI taxonomy): Bacteria > Bacillati > Actinomycetota > Actinomycetes > Kitasatosporales > Streptomycetaceae > Streptomyces > Streptomyces sp. SAS_281. Next base: position 33,940 of record NZ_JBMNDO010000074.1, on the reverse strand, counting down.
TGCGCAGGCGCCACCCCGGCGTGGAGATCGAGAGCTGTGCGTCGGGCGGCGGCCGCATGGACCTGGGCATCCTGGAACGCACCGACCGCGTCTGGACCTCCGACTGCAACGACGCCCTGGAACGCCAGGAGATCCAGCGTGGCACGAATCTGCTGCTGCCCCTGGAACTGACCGGCGCCCACGTCGGCCCGACCACCTGTCACAGCACCGGTCGCACTCACACCCTCGCCTTCCGCGCCGCGACCGCGCTGTTCGGGCACTTCGGGATCGAGTGGGACATCACCACCGCCACCGCCGCCGAGCGCGCCGAACTCGCCGCCTGGGTGGCGGAGTACAAGCGCCACCGCAGGCTGCTGCACACCGGCCGCCTGTTCCGTCACGAGACCCCCGAGGACGACGCCGCCTCGCTCACCGCGGTGGTCGCCCCCAACGGCAGCGAGGCGCTGCTCTCGTACGTCCAGCTCGCCGCGACCCGCGCGGAGACCCCGGCCCGCGCCCGCTTCACCGGCCTCGACCCCGAAGGTCTCTACCGGCTCACACCGGTCAGCCCTCAGGCCTCCGCCTCCACCATCGGACTGCGCCGGGCTTCCCGCCGGCACCCGGAAGGCGCCGAGGTCACCGGCGAGTTCCTCGTTCACATCGGCCTCGAACTGCCGCGCCCGCACCCGGAGTCGGCGCTCGTCCTGCACGCGGTCCGCGTCAACTGACCGCGCCGCCCCACAACGCGGCACGCCCACGTACGGCTGACGCACAACGGAGTACACACGTGAAGTCCCCGCACACACAGCCGCAGAGCCGGCGCCATCTCCGCCGCGCTCATCGGCACGCTGACCGGCCACGCCCTCCGGCACAGCCCTGGCGGTGACACGAGGCGCACGCCGTGTTCCCAACGTCTCGTGCGACCGGTCCGATCGGATCGCGCACGCCGCAGGCGCCCGGCACGTTGTTGTCGCACTCATCGGCGCGCTGAACCCGAGCCGTTTCAGCCGGCCGTGCGGGCAGCCGTGTCCAGGCGCCTCTGCGGGCGCGGGCCGTGCGCCGCATCGATGCCGGTCCCGGCACCGGTCGGGCCGCGGTGGCGAACTCGTGCCGGAGGACGGGCCGGCATGTCGGACCCGGCTGCTACACATGACCGCTATGGGAAATCCAGCGGGCGTGCCAGTCAGCGCCGAGACACATTTCCAGGCCGGCTGCCGCGCCCTGAACGAGGACGAGCCGAGCGGTCGCAGAGCGGCCCACACCCAGTTCGAACGTGCCGCGAGCGGATCCGACTCCGAGATGCTGTGGCGCATCGTGGACGCCTGCCAGTGGGTGCCGTTCCTCGCTGCTCACTGGATGAGCCGCGCAGTGCTCTCGGAAAGCGAGGTCGGCGGTATCGAGGTGGACCCGGGGACGCTGCGCATCACTGAGGGGGCGAACGGTGACGTCCTCACCCAGGACTTCTGCGTCGCAGTGCAGTCGGACAACCGCGCAAAGGCCGTCGAGGCGCTCACAGCCGCCGCCGACAACCGGCTGTGGGCGGTTGTGGAGGACGGCAGGGAGATCCCCGACACGGACCTCATCGACGCCAACGACCTCTACAGCCCGAACTACGTCGGTCTCGACCCGTCCGTGCCGCTGGTCTGGATGGACTGCAAGGGGTTGGTCATGCCCTACATGGCCCGCACCGTACTTCGCGTCGTGCGGCAGGAACTGCAGAACGCGGGCATCCGCCGGGCGCGAATCCTCACCCCGCAGCACTCGCCGCACGGCGGTCATGCGGTCTGCTGATGGGGCCGCAGAGCGTGCGAGTGGGGCGAGCCGCCGGGCAGGGTGGTGACGGTATGCCAGGGCTGTGCATTGGAGGGGGAAGCCGGCGGTGACCTGCCGGCCGATGCCCACGATGCGGAGGGGAAGGCGAAGATCGCGAAGTCGTGCACGCTCCTGCGGTCCGTGGTGCGCCATTCGCCGTCGTGGCGCGCCGGACGGCCGATGAACCGCCTGTGCCCGTTGCAGCCGAACCCCGGACGGAGGTTCTCGCCGATGGCGACCGCGTTCGGCCCGGCGACGGCCGGCGGCCCCATGCCGTACATCTCGCGGCCCAGGGAGATCGTCGCGACCTTCGCGGGCGGGCTCGAACCGGTGGAGCCGCGCTTCGGCTCGATCAGCCTGTGGCGCACCGAGGGGCCGTTCACCGGGGACCCGGTCGACCAGTGGGGCTTCGTGGCCGCCAAGCCGTAGCCGTCCCCGGTCCGGGGGGTCGGGCCCCCGGGCCGCTCGGGCGGCCGTCCGGTGAGCCCGACCCGTGGCTCCCTCTCACCCCTGCTCGGGGCCCGGCCGGTCGGCGGCGCCCGGACGGCGGTGCAGAGGCTGTTCGGGCGTGGGCCGCCGCTTCGCCGGGGCGATCGCGAGCGTGACGGGCCCCTCACCGTCCACGCGCGCCTCCGTGCCGTGGTGGTGGATCGTCAGGGGATCGCCGATCAGCAGCGAGTACGTCGCCTTCTCGGGCCCGATCTCCACCTGGAGGCACCGGCCGCGGAACTGGAGCCGGAAGGCCAGGCGGCTGAACTTCTCGGGCAGCCGGGGCGAGAAGCGCAGGCTGTCGCCGTCCCTTCGGGTGCCGCCGAACCCGGCGACCAGCGCCATCCACGTACCGGCCAGCGAGGCGATGTGCAGTCCGTCGCGGGTGTTGTGCTCCAGGTCGGCCAGGTCCATCAGCGCGGCCTCGGCGGTGTAGTCGTAGGCCAGCCGAAGATGCCCGGTCCGGGCGGCGACGACGGCCTGGCAGCACGCCGACAAGGAGGAGTCCCGTACGGTCAGCGGCTCGTAGTAGGCGAAGTTCGCGGCCAGCTGGTCGTCGTCGCAGTGGGCGTCGAACCAGGTGCCGCAGGTGTACATGGCCAGCACGAGGTCGGACTGCTTGATCACCTGCTTGCGGTAGATGTCGAAGTACGGGAAGTGCAGCATCAGCGGGTACTGGTCGGCGCGTGTGTTCGCGAAATCCCAGCGCTGGTGGTGGGTGAAGCCGGCGTGCTGCTCGTGTACGCCGATCTCCTCGTTGTAGGGGATGTGCACGGCCTCGGCGGCGTCCCTCCAGGCGGCGCTCTCCTCCTCGTTCACACCCAGCCGGGCCGCCTCCTCCGGGTGGCGTTCGCACACGTCGGCCGCGGCGAGGAGATTGGAGCGGGCCATGAGGTTGGTGTACGTGTTGTCGTCCACGACGGCGCTGTACTCGTCCGGCCCCGTGACGCCGTCGATGTGGAACACACCGTGCGGGTCGTGATGGCCCAGCGAGCGCCACAACCGCGCCGTCTCCACGAGGAGTTCCAGGGCGGTCTCGCGCTCGAAGGCGGTGTCGCCGGTCACCGCCGCGTGGCGCACCGCGGCGTGCGCGATGTCGGCGGCCACGTGGAAGGCGGCGGTGCCGGCCGGCCAGTACGCGGAGCCCTCAGAGCCGTCGATGGTCCGCCACGGGAACGCGGCACCGCGCAGTCCGAGCTGGGTGGCCCGGTCCCGGGCGGCGGGCAGGGTGGCCTGCCGCCAGCGCAGCGCCTCGGCGACCGCCCTGGGCTCGGTGTAGGAGAGGAGGGGCAGCACGAACATCTCGGTGTCCCAGAAGGCGTGGCCGTCGTACCCGGAACCGGTCAGCCCCTTGGCCGGGATCGCCCGCTGTTCGGCGCGGGCACCGGCCTGGAGCACATGGAAGAGGGCGAAGCGGACGGCCTGCTGGATCTCCTCGTCGCCGTGCACCTCGACGTCGGCACGGGCCCAGAAGTCATCGAGGTAGGCCCGCTGCTGAGCCACCAGTTCGTCCCAGCCGCCATGCGCGGCGGCAGCCAGTGCGGCCTCGACCTGATCGCTCATGGCGGGCCGGGAACGGGCCCCCGACCAGCCGTGGGCGACGGTCTTCTGCACCCGCAGCCGCTGTCCCGGGTCCAGGACGGAGGTGATGGTCAGGCGGGCGACGTCCGTGTTGCTCTCGCTGCTGGTGGTGATCTCCCCGGGGGCGTCCACGACGTGGTCGGCGGCGACGGCGACCCTGAGACCGCTGCGCCGGGTGCGGTGGACCAGACGCAGCCGCGACCCGACGGCCTGGTCCTCCTCCGGCTCCAGCGGGGACTGCAACGCCTTGGCCGTCCGCGGGTCGCCGTCGGACGAAGGCAGACTCTCGTTGGTGACCAGCTCCGACTGGATGACCACCCTGGTGCGGCTGTCGACGGGCTCCACCTCGTACTGCACGGCGGCGATGGCGCGCTGGGTGAGGGAGACGAGGCGGGTGGAACGGACCCGGACGGTCGTACCCGCCGGGGAGGTCCACTCGCAGCTCCGCTCCAGCACACCGCGCCTGAAGTCCAGGGTGCGTTCGTGCTTGCTCAGCCGCCCGTATCGCAGGTCGAAGGGCTCGTCGTCCACCAGCAGCCGCAGCAGCTTTCCGTTGGTGACGTTGATGACGGTCTGGCCGGACTCGGGGTAGCCGTAGCCCGCCTCGGCGTAGGGCAGCGGGTGCAGTTCGTACACCCCGTTGAGGTAGCTGCCGGGCAGGCCGTGCGGTTCGCCCTCGTCGAGGTTGCCGCGCCAGCCGACATGCCCGTTGGACAGGGCGAAGACGGATTCGCTCTGTGCCAGGAGATCGAGGTCGAGAGCCGTCTCGCGCACGCGCCAGGGCTCCACGGTGTACGTCCGGTTGGTGATCACGCGTTGCCTCCGAGTTCGGCGAGGTCCTTGACGACACGGTCGGCGCCATGGGCGTACAGCGCGTCGGTCTGCCCCACGCGGTCGACGCCGACGACGAAGCCGAAGTGCCCGGACCTGCCCGCGTCCATGCCGGCCAGCGCGTCCTCGAAGACGGCGGCCCGGGACGGCTCCACGCCGAGGTCCCGGGCGGCGGCCAGGAAGGTGTCGGGGTGCGGTTTGCCCGGCAGCTTCCGTTCCCGGGCCACCACGCCGTCGATCCGTACGTCGAACAGCCGCTCGGCGTCGATGGAGTGCAGCACGTCGCGGGTGTTGGCGCTGGAGGAGACGATCGCGGTGGCGAGCCCGGCGGCGCGGACCGCGTCGATGTAGCGCAGCGTGCCCTCGTACGGCTCCACACCGTCGGTACGGATCTTTTCCAGGAGGAGCTCGTTCTTGCGGTTGCCGACACCGTTGACACTCCGCGTGTCCGGTGGATCGTCGGGCGCGCCTTCGGGAAGCTCGATGTTTCGGGAGGCGAGGAAGGAGCGGACGCCGTCGGCCCGGGGGCGGCCGTCGACGAACTGGTCGTAGTCGGAATCGGAGAAGGGGCGGAAGTCCGCTCCGTCACGCTCACGCAGGAAGGCGTCGAAGGTCGCCTTCCAGGCGGCGGCGTGCACCACCGCCGTCCTGGTGACCACCCCGTCGAGATCGAAGAGACATGCCTGGATGCCTTCGGGAAGTCCGAGCTGTGTCGTCATGAACCCACAGTTCCCCGCCGAGGCGGGTCCGATCGGATGACACGCTGTGAGGTGCGTCGCCGACCTGCCCGGACGCGAGGCCGTCGGCGGACTCGGCGCCTGCTTCCCTTCCGGTGACCGTTGCGGTCCCGGAGCTGAAGGCGGGCGCCCTGCGACCGTGGCTTGCCTTGAACGGTGCTGATCAGCAGCCGCTTCGTCCGAGCTGTCCTGAGGGGTGGCGAGCGATACTCGTCCGGTGGACCGGTTGGAGCGAGCGCGGGCGGCGGAGCGGCTACAGGAACGGGATGTGGCGATCGCGTCGGTGAGCGCCCGAGCCGAGTGCTTCTCCGACGATCCGGACATGCACGACGACCATCTGCGGCACATGGATCTGCCGGCCCGGGCGGAACGAACCGCTGAGCCGACGGAGCGCGCCCTCACGATGGCCGTGTACGCCGACGGCTCAACAGATCGCTTCGAGAACGGGGCATGAAGGCGGCGCTGCGTGACCGTACCGAAGACGGTGACCGAAGCGCCTTGTACGTCCTGGTTCGAACCTTGTGCAGCAGCTCGTGACCCGGGGGACGGGCAGGCGCCCTTGGCCCGCAGTGGTCAGGGCGCGCAGCTGAAGAAGGCGAGGAGACGCGGGTATCCCGGGTGCTCGGGCAGGACAGGCACCGCAGTGGGCCGCCGGACGATGGCGCCGTGACTTCCAGCGGGGTCTCGGCCTGCCGATGACGCACCGCGCACCGGATGCGCGACACCCGCGGCCCGCTTCACCGGCGGGGCATCGCTGCCCCTCGTGGGGAGGACCGACCGGCGGGTGGGGGAGTGGCCCGCGTGGTTGCTAGTGTCGCCTGATGGGCTGTTGGTCTGCGTACCTCGTACGGTTTGAGGACGGCTCCGTGCGGGAGTCGGACGAGAAATACGGTCGGTGGCACCTGGCCGGGGCCGACGACCGTGCTTCTCTGGTGAAGAGAGTCCTGGGCGAGGGCAGGCCCGTCATCGGGGACCCGAAGACGGTGGCGCGGTCTTGCCAGGGCATCGCCCTCGACCTGGCCACGCGTCGTTACCGCTTTTACGGCTGCGCCCTGAGCATGCCGCGGGCGGGCGCCGCGCACCGAGAGAGCATGGCCCTGCACCTGGCGGGATTGCCGGGCTGGGAGGGCTGGGACGTCGCTCACGCCTGGGGCGGCGACGAGGAGCTTCGCAGCCTCGTCGTCCCCGGACTGCCGTCAGGGCCCGTGCAGGTCGACCCGGTCGACATGTACGTGGCCTCGCGCGACTACTGGTTCGTCGGCTGGGACCCGGAAGGCCGCACGATCACCGTTCGCCACGACGAGTCGATCGCCGACACCTTTGCCGGCGCGACATGCCTCGTCAGCGTCATCGACGACGACACGACTCTCACTCACTGGCAACTGAACAACACCATCGCCCCGCTACTCGCGCACCAGGGGGAGCCCATGGCTCGCGCCTTGGCCGCGGAGCCGCCCTACCCTCTGGCCTCCGAGAGCGCCGTGACCGATGGCGCGGTCATCGACGTGCGTGAACGTCGCCTCCGCTACTGGACCACCGACATCGTCCCGCGGGCCTGCCTGGCACGGATGCGGGAGACCTGGCCGGGCTGGCAGGTCGAACGGTTGTCCTGGAGTTACCTGGGACACCTCGCGGCTATCGGGCAACGCCCCGCCGAACTGACCATGACGGACGGCGAACTGCTCGACGTGCGCTGGGACGACGAGCTGATCACCGTCAGGAACCGGGCCCGTGACGCCTTGCCCGCCGCACCTCATGACCTGGTCGCACCACAGGTCCTCGTGGTCGACCGATGGTGAGGGCTCGTGGCCCTGGACACGCCGTCGGACCTCGGCGTGCACGGACCCGGTCGCGGCGGTGGTGCGGACGATGCGACGGGGCGAAGACGTGGCCGGCCGGGGTGGCGGCCGGCGCCGAAGTGCGGCTGCTCCGGACAGCCGGGGCGGCGGCCCGCGACACGTACCGCCTCAGGGGCGTCCGTTGCCGTACGCGTGCGCTCGCGTGGGAGCGGGGACCCGGACGGGGCGGCCCTCGGCCCGTGAGCGGGTGGCGGCTTCGGCCACGGCCAGAGCCGCCCGGGCGTCCTCGCCGGTGCACGGGCTGGGACGGAGCCCCGCCACGACTGCGGTGAACGCTGTGAGTTCGGCGCGGTAGGCGTCCTGGAAGCGTTCCATGAATCCCGGGTAGGGGGACCCGGCCGGATAGGCCGTTCCCTCGGCCGAGGCCAGCGGGGCCTGTTCGGTCAGTCCGGCGACCAGGGTGCCTTCGGAGCCGCAGACTTCCAGACGTACGTCGTAACCGGCGCCGTTGTAGCGGGTGGCGGTGCAGGTGGCCAGGGTGTCGTCGTCCAGGGTGAGCACGGAGACGGCGGTGTCGACGTCCCGGGCCGCGGCGAAGAACGCGTCACCGCGGTTGGCCCCGGTGGCGTAGGCCTCGGTGATCTCCCGGCCGGTCACCCAGCGGACGATGTCGTAGTCGTGCACCGAGCAGTCGCGGAAGATGCCGCCGGAGCCGGGGATGTACCCCGGGTGCGGGGGAGCCGGGTCGGCGGTGCAGGCCCGCAGGGTGTGCGTCCAGCCGAGCCGTCCGGACGCGACGGCCTCGCGCGCGGCCCGGTATCCCGCGTCGAAACGGCGTTGGAAGCCGATCTGCAGGGGCACGTCCGAGTCCTGCAACGCCGACAGCACCCGGTCGGTCTCCTCCAGCGTCGAGGCCACGGGCTTTTCACAGAAGGTGGGCAGCCCCGCGCGGTGGGCGGCAAGGATCAGCTCGGCGTGGCTGCCGGTGGGCGCCGCGATGACCAGTCCGTCCAGTCCGGCGCCGAGGAGCGCGCCGAGACTGCCGGCGCACTCGCCGCCCACGTTGTCCGCCACGGTACGGGCGGAACGTGCGTCGGGGTCGTGGAGAACGATTGCGGTGACGGCCGGGAGGGCGGCCAGCGTGGAGGCGTGAAACGCGCCGATGCGGCCCGTACCGATGAGTCCAATACGCATGTGCGCACCTTTCGAGCGGGCAGGGGCGAGCCTGGGACGGCCCAGCTGATTTCTATCCCTCGGCCGGGAGAAGAGCAAGAGTTTGTTCAGACATAAAGACGTACGAATCTACAGTGGAGTGCGGCATACTGGCGGGTGTCGGCAGCAGAGCGCAGGAGGGTGATGTGGCGCAGGAGGGTGATGTGGAATCGCTCATGAAGAAGATCACGATCGACCGGAGCAGTCCGGTCCCCCTCTATTTCCAATTCGCCCAGCAGTTGCAGAGCCTCATCGAGTCGGGCGACCTGCCGCCTGGCACCAGGCTGAGCAACGAGATCCTGCTGGCCGATGAGTTCGGCCTCTCCCGTCCGACCATGCGCCAGGCGATGCAGCACCTCGTCAACAAGGGGTTGCTGGCCCGCAAGCGCGGTGTGGGTACTCAGGTCGTCACCAATCGCATACGCCGGCAGGTCGAGTTCACCAGCCTCTTCGAGGACCTGGAGCGCGACGGCCGCCGTCCGTCCACGCAGGTGCTCTCCGTCGAGACCGTCCCGGCCGGAGCCGCCACCGCAACGGCACTCGGCCTGGAAGAGGGGAGCCCGGTGCTGTCCGTCGACCGCCTGCGCCTCGCCGAGGACCAGCCGATCGCGCTGCTGCACAACTTCCTCCCGGAGGGCGTGATCGAACTGAGCGCCGGTTCGCTGGCCGAGGGCGGGCTGTACCAACTCCTGCGCCGGTCCGGCGTCGTCCTCAGCGGCGCGGAGCAGACCATCGGAGCGCGTAGGGCGACGGCCGCGGAGGCCAGACTGCTCGACGAGGTCCGCGGCGCGACCCTGCTCACCATGACCCGCACCGCGTTCGACGGCTCGGGGAGACCGGTCGAGTACGGGTCGCACGTCTACCGCGCCTCCCGCTACGCGTTCGAGATGACCGTCTCCGCACACTGACCCGCGGACACATCGGCACGCACGTGCGCGTCCGACGCGGGAGGTGGCTCGGCGTCGTGCGGCCGCTGCGGCACCGGGGGGGCGGCGCCCGCCGCCCTCCCGGTGGCGTTCGGTCAGCGCACGCCGGCGGCGCGCACTGCGTCGGACGGGTCGACGAGCTTGTAATCGGTGTCGGTGTCGGTGTCGGTGTCGGAGTCGTGTCGGTGCGGTCGCCGTCGTCACCGGACGCCTGCCATCGGTCTCCTCGGAGCCGTACGCCGTGTACTGGTCGTAGACCTCCGCCTCGGTGGCGGCGAAGGCCCGCGGGACAGCGGTGTCGGTGACGTCGGTCAGCGGCGCACCCGGCATGAGCGATCCCTCGGTCAATATGTAAGGACAATAGGTTGACAGGCCGCTACGTGACGGAGCAAGCTCGGTCACGGGAGCCGGGCACATGCCCGCAACACCCACCACGGAGAGAGAAAGGCACGGCATGCCGATCAGGCCGGCCCACGCCGTGCACATCGCCCAGGGAGGCAGGCCGTGACCGAACCCCTTACCCAGCGCATCGCAGGAGCACCCATCTCCTGGGGCGTCTGTGAAGTCCCGGGCTGGGGCCACCAGCTCGGCACCGACTTGGTCCTGCGACAGATGCGCGAGGCCGGACTCGCCGCCACCGAGTTCGGACCGGAAGGCTTCCTGCCCGACGCCCCCGCGGCCAAGGCGGCGACACTCGCCTCGCACGGTCTGCGCGCCGTGGGCCAGTTCGTGCCGGTCGTCCTCCACGACCGGGACCACGACCCACTCCCCGAGGTCGAGGCCGCGCTGGCCGGTCTCCTGGCGGCCGACGCCCGCACCGTCGTCATCGCGGCGGCGACCGGGTCCGACGGCTACGACGACCGGCCCGCGCTCGATGCCGCGGGGTGGTCCGTCCTCCTCGCCAACCTCGACCGGATCTCCCTAGCGGCGGCCGACGCGGGCGTCCTCGCGGCCCTCCACCCCCACGTCGGCACGATGGTCGAATCGGGCGACGAGACGCAGCGGGTCCTCGACGGATCGGGCATCGGCCTGTGCCTGGACACCGGACACCTGCTCATCGGTGGCGGCGACCCCCTGGCCCTGGCCGCCCGCCTGCCCGGCCGCATCGTTCACGCGCACCTCAAAGACGTACGCCGCGACCTCGCCGACAACGTACGGGCCGGGCGCATGACGTACACCCGGGCGGTCGCCGAGGGCATGTACGTTCCGCTCGGCGCCGGAGACATCGACATCGCCGGGATCGTCCGGCTGCTGGAGGCGGACGGATACGCCGGATGGTACGTGCTCGAACAGGACACCATCCTGCGCGCCGCACCCGGCGAGCACGGCGGGGCCGGCCCCCTCGACGACGTCCGCGCCTCGGTCGCCCACCTTCGCTCCCTCGCCGCCGGCGACGGGTCCGCCGCCGACACCGTGGTGGGCTGACCATGGCGCACGGGTTCCTGTGGATGAACAGGTGTGCGTCGCACCGGTCCCCGTCGAGGTCGTCAACGGGCTCGGCGCGGGCGACGCGTTCGGAGGCGGGCTCGTCCACGGTCTGCTCAGCGGCTGGGACCTGCGCCGCGTCATCGAGTTCGCCGACGCCATCGTCGCCTCCCGCCCGGCCTGTTCCACCGCCATGCCGACCGCGGCCGAGGTACAGGCGGTCCTCGCGTCCCGGTCGCCGGCCCATGCCGAAGGGATCGCCTGATGGATGCCGCACGACTCACCGAGATCCGGGCCCGCGAGCCCGGCCGTATCGCACGGTCCTGGCAGAAGCGCTCCCGTCGGCCGCTGACCGGCGAAGACGGCCGCCTGCTCATCGTCGCGGCCGACCATCCCGCCCGCGGAGCTCTGGGCGCGGGTGGGGACCAGGCGGCCATGGCGAGCCGCAGCACGCTGCTCGACCGGCTGGCGACCGCTCTGTCCCGCCCCGGCGTGGACGGCGTGCTGGGCACCCCGGACCTCCTCGACGACCTGCTGCTGATGGGCGCCCTGGAGGACCGGGTGGCCATCGGCTCGATGAACCGGGGCGGACTCCAGGGCGCGTCCTTCGAATTCGACGACCGGTTCACCGCCTATACCGCCCAGGCGATCGCCGGGCACGGGCTCGAAGGCGGCAAGACACTCACCCGGATCTGTCTCGACGACCCCGGCACCGCGGCCACGCTCGAAGCGACCGCCGCCGCCGTCACCAGCCTGTCCGACCACAGCCTCATGGCCATGATCGAGCCCTTCCTCACCGTCCGCGAGGAGGGCCGCCCGCGCAACCTCCTCGACCCCGACAGCGTCATGAAGTCGATCCACATCGCAAGCGGCCTCGGCGCGTCCAGTGCCTACACCTGGCTCAAACTGCCGGTCGTCGACGAACTCGAGCGCGTCCTGGACGCGACCACCCTGCCCACCCTGCTGCTCGGCGGGGACCCGCAAGGCGATCCGCACGACACCTATGCGTCCTGGGCGAAGGCGATGTCACTGCCCGCGACGCGAGGACTGGTCGTCGGACGCACCCTGCTCTACCCGCCCGACGGCGATGTCGCAGCCGCCGTCGACATCGCGGCCGGGATCGTGCACGGGAGCGGCGCATGAGCGACAACAGCCGATGGGTGCGCCCCCTGGTGCGGACTGGTGCGCGCGTAACGCCGACGCGTTCCGGCGGCCTCACATCGCCTGAGCCGACGGACGACCACGCCTGTTTCTGCTGATCGGTCTGCGTACGATGCCGCCACGTGCCGCCTCCGACCGGGGCCTGCCGATGATCGGCGGCGCGGGCGGCATCGCACTGATCGGCCTCGGCCTCGGCCTCGGCCTCGGCCTGGCCCGTCGCCGCCACCCGCCACACAACGCTCGTGACCGCTACACCTGGGGCCGGCGACCTCCGGGGTGTCCGCAGCGCAGTTCGCGGCCACAACGGCGTCGGGGGGCGGACACTCCGAGGCGACCCCGGGTAGGGTGCCGTCCGGCTCAATCGGAGATCGGAGGCAGGGTGGAACACCTGGTAGCGGGAACTTCGCGTCTCGCGAAGGAAGGCCGTGCCCGGCCCCGTCCGCCCCTTTGCGTGCCACGGAGCCATGCCGTCCACGGCAACGGCGGTCGCCGGCAGGCCCGTTCACCGCGCCGCCACTCCGCCACGGCGGCTGTGCTGTGAGCGCGTCCGAGGCCGCGGCGCGCATCCGCCGGATACTGGAGCAGCTGGTGGAGCGCAGGATCCTCCTCGGCGGCCAGGTCTTCCACCGGTATCGCGGCGAGACCCACCGCATCGCGGTGGGCCAGGCGGCTCCCGGGGTCGACGCCGATGAGGCGGCCGGACGCCTCTACTGCGCCAACAAGCCGGTGCTGGCGGTCACCGCCGGACTCGCCGCCCAGGACGGGCTTCTCAGTTTCCAGGACCCGCTGGCCCGCTTCTTCGACGACTGCGCCCCGGCCATGGCCGCGGTCACCGTCGCCGACCTGCTCGGGCACACCGTCAGACTTCCCCCCTCCCTGCACCGGGACAGCCCGTCCCTGGACGAACGGGGGCGTCGCATCGTCGCGTCCGCCACGCCCCGGTCGGGGCCTGCCCACTACAACGCGCAGAGCACGTCCGCAGTGCTCGGAGCGATCGTGGAGCGGGTTCACGCCCGCTCTCTCGCGGACGTCGTGGAGGAGCGGGTCGCTCGGCCGCTCGGCCTGCACGACCTGGCACTTGTGCCACGTCCGGGCCGCCCGTACGGCGCGCTGCACCGCCGCGACGGGCACATGCGGTTCGTTCCGATCGATGACGAGACGCGTGGTCTGGACGAGCTGAACCCGGGGCAGGCAGGGGTCTCGACGGCCGCGGACGCGGGCCTGCTGTACGCGGATGTCCTGGAGTCGCTCGGCGGCCGGGGCACCCTGCTGTCGCAGGCGACAGCCCGCCGGCTGGTGGCCGTCGGCCCGCCGGTGCAGCTGTACGACCTCGGCGAGCGCAGCTGGGGCCTCGGCTTCCAACGGGACCTGCCGCAGGGGATTCTGGGCGCGGGGTGGGGCCCGGGCACCTTCGGCCACCTGGGCACCGCTCCCCGCCGCATCGTCGTGGTGCACGCTGCCGATCCGGAGGCCGGGCGGGTACTGACCTTGCGGCTGTTCAGCCCCGTCGACGACCGCTGGGTGCGGCAGCTTACCGCGGTCGCCTGACCACCATGAGCTGCGGTGGCGGGGGACCCTCGTCACCGCAGCGGGCGGCCACCGGGTCGCACGGGCGTCACCGCGGCCGCAGCAGTTCCGGCCGCGCGTTCGCCGGGACCGCATCGGGCCGCTGGAAGCCGCTGTCCACCCGGTGGCCGGTGCCGGACTCCGTCGCCGCGAGCAGGGACTCCATGACGTCGAGGACGTGGTAGGCGAGATCGGCACTCGCCCGATGCGCTGTATCCGTCGCGATGGCATACGCCATGTCCGCGATGCCGATGCCCCGCGCCCCGCCCGAGTAGCCGCCCAGCACCGGCACGGTCCGCCAGGCGGAGTCCCCGTCGTGGGAGACGCGGACGTCGCCGGTGAAGCTGTTCGGGTCGGGCACCGACAGAGTGCCCTCTGTGCCGTACACCTCGATCTTGGGCAGCGTGCTCTGCCACACGTCGAAGCTCATCATGAGCGTGGACAGCGCCCCGCCCTCGTGCTCCAGCACTCCGGTGACGTGGGTCGCCACGTCCACGGGGAACGTCTTGCCCGCCCGGCGGCCGCTGCCGATCGTGCGAGTCCGGCGGGGGGTGACGGACAGGCCGGTGACGCGGCGCACCGGGCCGAGGATGAGGACCAACGCGGTCAGGTAGTACGGGCCCATGTCGAGGACCGGCCCGCCCCCGGCCCGGTAGTAGAACTCCGGGTCCGGGTGCCAGCGTTCGTGCCCTGGGGTGGTCATGAAGGCACTCGCCGCGACCGGGGTGCCGATCTCGCCCTTGTCCACGCAGACCCGCGCGGTCTGGATTCCGGTGCCCAGCACCGTGTCGGGCGCGCAACCCACCCGTACGCCCTGCGCCGAGGCGGCGGCGAGGATCGAGCGGGCCTCGGCGGTGGTCATCGCGAGCGGTTTCTCCCCGTACAGGTGCTTGCCCGCAGCGATCGAGGCCAGGGAGACCTCCAAGTGAGCCTCAGGAGTTGTGAGGTTGAGCAGAAGGTCCAGATCGTCCGAGGCGTAGAGCTCCGTCAGGCTCGTCGCCCGTGCCTCCGGGAACCGCGCGACCGCGGCCCGAGCGTGTTCCGGGTCGCGGGTGGCGACCTGCACGGGGCGCACGTTCGCCATCCTCGAAAGCGTCTCCAGGTACTCGCCGCTGATGTTGCCGGCGCCCACCACGCCGATCCGCAACGGGCCAGCCATGTCGTCTCCTACTGTGTGTGGTCAGGGGGAAGCGAGGTATCGACGGGGCGGTCCCCGCTCACCCGGCCGCCGTCCGCGGGACGGTGGGGGTGAGTGCCAGCTTCTTGTCGTCGGAGGCGGGCAGCGCCACGTCTTCCATGACTCCGCGCCCCTCGGAGAGCCGGAGGCTGACGTCCAGCACGTGGAGGGAGAAGTCCGCGGACAGGAAGGGCTGTTCGCCCTTGAGGGCTGCGGCGGCCATGTCGGCGACCCCCGCAGCGACCGTGAGGTCATGGGTGTCGTCGTACCGGTGCTGCGCGGGTGGCACGACGAAGGGCAACTGCTCCGCCTCCTTCAGATACGCATTGGTCTTGCCGCTCGTCTTGGCGTGGCGCCGCAGCATGACCGGCGCGGAAGCCTGCCACACGTCGCTCACCGTGAGGACACCCTGATCGCCGATGACGGTGAGCGACAGATCGGCCGGCGCGACCCAGCCTATGCTGAGCCGGCAGACGGTACCGCTCGCGAACTGCAGGAAGCCCATCGAGATGTCAGGGGCGAGTTCGGTCTTCCCCGGCCACCTCTCGTCGAGTTGCAAGGAGGTGTGGGCCGCCATCCGCACCACCGGACCGAACATGGCGACCAGCCAGCTGAGTTGGTACCCCGCGTGCTCCATGACGCAGCCGTTGGCGACCTCGTCCAGGTAGGGCCACGGCACACCCCTTCGGCTGCGCCATTCGGTGTAGGGCATGAAGGCGAGAGCGCCCATGTCGAGCGAAGCGTGAGCCAGGAGCGGCTTACCGATCAGGCCGTCGCCGACAGCCCGCAGTAGCGTCTGTGCGGCCTGGCTGAAAATGGTCGACGGGGCGCTCGACAGCAGGAGCCCCCGCTCCCTGGCCAGCTCGACGAGCTCCGTCGCCTCCGGGAGGCTTGAGGCGAGTGGCTTCTCCGAGTAGACGTGCTTGCCGGCCAGCAGCGCCGCCTTGCTCACGGTGTAGTGCTGCGACACCGGAGTCAAATTGACGACGATGGCGACGTCCGGGTCGCCCAGTACTTCGTCGAAGTCACTGAAGACGCGCCCGCCGTACTCCGCGACGAACGTGGCGGCGCGTTCCTCGTCCACATCGAAGGCGCCCTTGACCTGCATGTGCTGGTAGTTGGGCATCGTCGCGCCGTAGAAGTCGGCGGCGTATCCGCAGCCGACGAAGACCACACCCACCGTTTCGCCGGACATCCCCAGCGGCGCTTCGGCGTGCGTGCTTCTCTCGTGTGCCATGTTCTCTCCCGAAGAGGTGTCAAGTGCTGCCGTACGGGTGTGTGTGGACGGCGGTCGGGCCGATTCGGTCGCAACCGGGGTGGCGTCAGCCGGCCAGAGCTCGTCCGACCAGGTACTCCTCCAGGGCGCGCAGGACCGCCTCGGCCTGCGGGGGAGGGATGACGGCGTCGTCGCAGACCAGGTGGATCCGTGCGGCGGGCCCGCCGTCCAGCGCGTAGGCGAACATCGTCGCGTCCCTGACGCGGTGTGAGGCGACGGCTGTCACGTTCGCGTCGCCGGGTCGCCACGAGGCCAGCTGCCCGGCCTGGTGTTCCAGCCCGTCCCAGCCGCGCGACATCCGCGCGTCGTTGAAGTAGAAGGAGAGGTCGGGGGCTGTGCCACGCTCCGTCATCGCGACAAGCATTTCGCGCCAACGTGTGGTGTCGTACCGGGCTTTGGCGTAGCCGCGGATCGCCGAGTCCTGAGTAGACCTCAGGTACGCGTCGACGGTGCCTTCCCTGTCCGCCGGCGGGATCACGTGCAGACCGATCTGAAGGGCGATCCCGGCGAATCCGGCGAGGTCCGGGTGGTGCCGGTTGCTGGCGACCAGCAGCAGGGCGGCGGGAGGGTCGGCGAGAACCGAACGCAGGGCGGCCCCCAATGCTGCGAGGAGGACACTCGATGTGTGCACGCGGTTGCGAGTGGCGACGGTCTGGGCGGCCACGGCGGCCTCCCGCGAGTGCAGGGCCCACTCCGTGTACGAGCCCGCGGAGGGCAGCCGGAAACCGCGTCCCGGCGGCAGCGCGGACAAGGCGCTCGACCAATGGGACAGTGCGGCGTCACTGCGTTCGCGCATGCGGTCCGTGGCCTCTCGGCGGACCAGATCGCCAACGTGCGGGGTCCCCTCGGCGGCCCCCTCCAGGCTGCGCTCAAGGAAGCCGGAGACCAGGGGGTGGCTGAATGCGTCGAACACCAGGTGGGAGTAAGCGACGGCCACCGAGCGGACCTCCTCGCCGTCGACCACCAGACCGAAGCGGACCGGCAGGTCGGTGTCGAGGGAGAAGGCGGTCCCGGCCAGCTCCGAGGCGAGGTCCGCGGCCGCCGCAGCGGGGTCCCCGCCCGAGTCGACAACCCGGATCGGTAATGCGGCCGCCGGTCGGATCACCTGGGTGCGCCGGATCACGTCGAAGGTCGTACGGGCCACGTCGCACTCGGCAACGAACCCGGCCAGCGCGGCGAGTACCTGGCCGGTGCTCCGCGGCGCCCGGAGCAGCCTCCGCCTCGGCAGGTTCAGGGCCCGTGCCTGCGTCCCGAGCGCCTGCACGTACTCCCACATGGTCGCCTGCGCCCAGGTGAGCGGGTAGCTCTTGCTCTCGCTGTCCGGTCCGGACGCCTCTACGACTGTCTGGGCCTCGGTCATCACGCTCCTTGTTCTCCAGCACGGCACACCCCCCCGCCCTCCTGGCGGGGCCGCACGCGAAGGGCCTCGCGCCCGGCGGACGGCGCCTTCGGATTCGGGCTTCGTCCGGCAGAGCACAGAAAGGCCATGAATGGCCAAGCGGGATGAAAAACCCATCGGGCGCCGGCCTACCCGGTCGCAATTGTGCTGATCATCTCCCGGCACCCAGTATCCGAAGTCCGGTGAATGCATTCGCCCGTCGTGCGGCGGGGGGCCGGGTGAAGGTCGGATGCGGTTCAGAGCCTTTCCGGGCCTGGCGCATCAGCTCGTTTCAACCGGACCGACAAACGGCTGCGGTAACCGGATTCTCGACGAAAAAACTTCCTCCGTCAGGACTGCAGGGGAATTTCTACCCGCCCGGGCCGGGTCTGTCCAGCCCCGACCGACTGTTTTCGGCACAAGCTCGCCTGCCGGCGGCGCGAGTTCCGTGGACCGGTGCCGGCGGTATGCGAGCACCGCCCGACATACGGGTGGCGCTGCCGCTTGGACGCGGGTCTTCCATCGGGCATACCGGCGCTCCGGTCGATCTTCAGTACATTGCTTCGTTTTCGATCCGAACTCCATTTTGACGCCGAAGTCCGAAAGCTGATCACATTCTCCGATTTGCAGGGCCGTGTCTCCTGTAAAGCTCCTGGGATATCGGATATGTCAGGTTTCCTGGCAGTCGGCACGTGACCTTGGCGAGATTTGTCAGTCCGCTTGACAAACTCGTTCGCGGAACCGGACCGTATGGGGGTCTCTTTCGGGACGTCACTTTGCGCAAGCTCCTTCTACGAGAGGTAGGCCCGGCAATGGTGCAGCGAGCGATGGTTCCGGCGTCCAGCGACAATGGGCGTGCTCATGCAATGGTTCCGGCGTCCAGTGACAATGGGCGTGCTCGTGCGATGGTTCCGGCGTCCAGTGACAATGGGCGTGCTCGTGCGATGGTTCCGGCGTCCAGTGACAATGTGCGTGCTCGTGCGATGGTTCCGGCGTCCAGTGAC